>DASCML010000107.1:0-3143 GCA_036010925.1 Dehalococcoidia bacterium
GTCGAGACGCGAGCCCTGGCGATTCTCGAAGAACGGCTGCGGACCGCGGATCCTGGGGCAGCCGACGCACTCGCCGAGTCGATCCAGATATTCGCCGCGTCCGAAACTGAGGCCTCGCGAACGGCGGTCCTCGGGGTCAGCCCCTGGACAACCATCTGGTCGCGGGAGGGCGAGCAGGAAGAGGCGCTCTAGCGCCCTCTACCACCAGATCTTGTCGTCGACGCCCTCCGGCTGGTCCTCCCAGTCGGTCGTCCAGAGATTCGAGGACAGGTACTTCCAACCGCCGTCTGCCAGCAGGCAAACGATGTGCTGCTCGCCCTGGAGCCTGTCGCTCGCTTTGATGGCCGCTTTAACCACGCTGCCGGCACTGACGCCAACGAACAGTCCCTCCTTATCGGTCAGCTCTTTGGCCATCATGAAGGAGGAAGCGCTGTCGACCACGATCTTGCCGTCCAGTACGGATTCGTCGAGGACCGGTGGAATGAAGCCATCCTCGAGCGCTCGGAGGCCCTGCACCGCATCACCTGGATGTGGGGCAGCGGCGATTATCTTCACTCCCGGCTTTTTCTCCTTGAGAACGTGCCCCACCCCCGTCAAGGTGCCGCCTGTCCCGAGGCCAGCCACGAACGCGGTCACTTCCGGTAGATCGCGAAGAATCTCTTCCCCGGTCGTCTCGTAATGCACTCTAGGGTTGGCCTCATTCCCGTACTGGTACGGGAAGAAGTACTGCCCAGGGTGGTCCGCGACTATCCCCTTGGCCATCGCGATCGCGCCGTTTGAGCCGAGGCCGCCGGGGCTGTAGACGATCTTGGCTCCAAAAGCCTCAAGGAGCTGAGTGCGCTCGGGGCTGACGTTCTCGGGCATCACACAAACGACCCGGTAGCCCTTGATACCGCCGATCATCGCCAGCCCGATCCCCGTGTTTCCCGATGTCGGCTCGAGAATCGTCGCACCTGGCTTCAATTCGCCAGATTCCTCGGCGGCCTCGATCATGTGCTTGGCCACACGGTCCTTCACTGATCCCGTCGGATTCTGGCCCTCCAGCTTGGCATAGAGGTGCACGTCGTCGCGGGGCGACATGCTGCAGAGCTCAACCAACGGCGTGTTGCCGATCAGGTCGATGATCGATCGATGAAGGGCCATCTGACGTGCAACCAGCCTACGCGCCGCCGGCCAGCGCAGGGAGAACATCAAGGACATCCCCGCTCTCGACAGCAGTACCGACTCCGCCGGTGTAGCGGATGTCCTCGTCATTCAGGTAGACGTTGACGAATCGGTGCAGCTTGCCGTCCTGGCCATACATCTGGTCCCGAAACCCCGGGTAACGGTCTTCGACGTTGTCGAAGACCTCGCCAACCGTCTTCCCGGTGGCTTCAACCGTCTTCTGTCCGCCAGTGATTTTCTGGAGAACAGCCGTCACACGAACATTGATGGTTGGGGCGGTAGCTGCAGTCATTCAGGTCCTCGCGTTTTGCTAGCCGTTGGAAATTGCGTGCTCCAGCGGAACGCCGCAGAACGCTTCGTAATCGATAAGCTCGTCGAGAGTCGGATTGTCACCGCACAGTGGACATTCGGGATCACGCCGGATCTTCACGATCCTGAATTCGAGCGAAAGCGCGTCATAGAGGAGAAGTCTGTTCACGAGGGGCTCTCCGACTCCCAGAATAAGCTTCAAGACCTCGGTCGTCTGGATGCTCCCGACCGTGGCGCACATCGCACCAAGCACGCCGGCTTCGGCGCAACTCGGCACCATTCCCGGCGGAGGGGGCGCAGGGTAGAGGCAGCGGTAGCAGCCCTGCCCCGGCATATAAGTCGTGGCCTGCCCGTCGAACATCAGGATGGAGCCGTCTACCAGGGGCTTCTTGAGGAGGTAGCAGGCATCGTTGACGAGATACCGGGTGGCGAAGTTATCTGCCCCGTTCACAACGATGTCGTAAGGCTCGATCAGCCTGAACGCGTTGTCGCTGACGATCGGCTCTTCGTGCGTAACAACCTCGACGTTCGGGTTGTGAGAGAGGAGCGTGTCCTTGGCCGACTCCACCTTCGGACGTCCCACACTATCGTTCAGATGCAGGACCTGACGCTGAAGGTTGCTGGCATCGACGACGTCGAAGTCGATGATGCCGATGGTTCCCACGCCCGCCAGGGCAAGGTAGAGAGCTACGGGCGACCCTAACCCACCTGCCCCAACGATAAGAACCTTCGAGCCGATGATCTTGCGCTGCCCGATGCTCCCGACCTGGGGCATGATCAGGTGCCGGCTGTAGCGCTCGACCATGTCAGGCGTCAATGAGACGTCCGCTCCACCGGCGAGAGCCGGGATGACCGCAAGCTCGTCGCCCTCAGACATATTTGTGCTCATGCCCTCCAGAGATCGAATCTCGACCTGGTTGACGTAGACGCTTATGTGCTGGGCCAACGCTCCGCCGCCATCGAAGAGCTGCGCGTGGAAACCCGGGAACTGGGTGTCCAGGCTCTCAAACACGTCCATCACAGTGGTGCCCTCGGCGCTCACAGCGGCACGGTTCCCCACCAGGTGGCGGAAGGGTGTTGGTATGTAGACATTTACGGACATTGGAGCCTCCTTAGATCGCGCTTCGCGGGGCGACGTTACACGTTGACACTGAGATACCGCTCTCCGGTATCACAGAGCACTGTTACCAGTGTTTTGCCGGGTCCCAGACCCTCACCAATTTTCTGCGCCGCGAACACATTCGCCCCAGAGGAGATTCCGACGAGCAGCCCTTCCTCCCGAGCTATCCGATGGCTCATGTCGAACGCATCCTTATCGGTAATCCGCATTACATCGTCGTAAATGTCGCGATCGAGCACCGACGGCACGAAACTCGCTCCAATCCCCTGGATGTTGTGCATCCCCGGCCGACCTCCGTTCAGTACAGGTGAACGGTCCGGTTCGACCGCGACGATGCGAATCGAGTCTCCAAGCTCACGCCGCAAGACCCGCCCCACGCCAGTGATAGTCCCACCGGTTCCGACTCCAGTAACAAAAGCATCCAGGCGACCTCCCATTGCTTCCATTATCTCCTGCGCCGTCGTCCTCTCGTGGACATCGGGGTTGGCGGGGTTCTCGAACTGTTGGGGCATGAAATGGTCCGGGTTATCGCGACAGAGCCGTTGAGCGG
>DASCML010000108.1:0-7110 GCA_036010925.1 Dehalococcoidia bacterium
CCCAACCAGCCATCAAGTTCCTGGAGTTCTGGGTCGCCGTACTGCCAGATCGCCATTGACTTGAAGTGGCTGTAATTCTGATTTGGGTAGCCAACGCCGTGGACAACGGCGAGATTTCCTCCGTTCCACAGATCCTTGAGGCCGACCAGATTGGAGTGGAGGCCGAAACCGTCGGCCAGCGGCAGGATGTCCTCGTCGGCAATGATCGTAGAGGGCCTTGCGCTTTGGTAGGCTCCACTGCCAATCGGAATCAGCGTCCTCAGCCCGTCGTTGCCCCCGGCGAGCTGAACTAGAACCAGGACCTTACCATTGTCCGGCGTGAGAACATCCGACGGATTCGCCTGGGCAAAGGCAACCGTCCCCTTGAGAAGTGAGTTCACTCCGGCGCCAAGCGTGATCATTGACACGCCGCCCTTCAGAAAATCTCTGCGGGTAATCACAACTGGCCTCCTCAGGTCGTCTGGAACTCTGGGCTCGAAAGAGCCAGGTAGGCGGCGGCCCGGCCACGCTCGATAGCGTTCCGCGCGCTGGAGACGTGCTCGACCATCAACTCCCTGGAGCTATCAGAGATGTTCCCGTCCAGCAAGGCGACGACAGCAAGGTCGACAGCTTCCTGGGCTGAGCTGTTATCGCTAAGAATCCCCGGCTTGATGCCGAACTTGGACTGGAAGAACAGCAGGTCGATGAAGTTAACTCGCGCTAAGAACGTGCCAGAGGAGATCCAGGCAGGCCCGCCGGGCCAACCCGCAACATTGGGCGGGTTGTACAGCAGCTGCCCCATACTCTCTGAGAATCTCTCGGCCCCACGAAAGTCCCATTCGAGCTCGAGGCCCCGGACCGCGCCGACCAAGAGTTCAATGGGGCTTCTGACCTTCGCTCTGTACGCCTCCTCGGAGTAGAACTCGTCGCTAACGAGAATGGCTCGTACAACGGCACGGACATCGTGGCCGGAATCGTGCCAAAGGCCTGACAGTTCATCGAGCGCGGACGCAGACGGATGATCGTGAACAAACTCGTGGAACAGCCTTGTAGTTATAAACCGCACGGGCGCATCGTCGGCCATGATCAGGTCGATGATATCGATGCCATCCCAGTTGCCGGTCGCGCCAAGAAACGTCTTTTCGTCCTCGTCGTGCAGCCGTGATGCGACAAAGAACTCCGGCTGCCAGCCCCGCATTAGCTCCTCCTGTTCGTCGCGGTCGTCTGGGTTCGAAGGCCTTCTCCCCGGCCCGGTGAATCGCCACCCTGTGAACGCCCGGGCAGCCTCGCGAACATCCTCCTCGCTGTAGTTGCCCTCACCCATGGAAAACAGTTCCATCAGCTCCCGCGGGTAGTTTTCGTTTGGCTGCCCTGCTGAGCTGTCGACGCTATTAAGAAATATCATCATGGCCGGGTCTTTGCTGACGGCTTTCAGGAGCTCGTCATAAACGGGGAGCGCCATGGTGCGGTAAAGGTCGATCTGTGCATCCATAAGCTTGATGCGCCTGCTGAACGGGCCACCGATCTGGCTCAGCTGAGATGTCAGAAACCCGTGCCAGATGAAAGTCATCCGCTCTTCGAGCTGCCGCGGGCTGTAAACCATGCGAGTGAGCCAGCGACGGTAAGCATCACCTAGCCTGTAGGTGTTGTAGTCCCGGGCCAGCAGGTGATCCTCGAGCAACGAAGCATCGAACGAATCAAAGTCGAGGAGGCGATCGGCGGCTTCCTCCCGCCCGAGCTCTGCGAACTCGGCCACCTCCTTTCGAGTACCACCGAAGCCAGCCCGGCGGAGCAGGTGTGCGGCTCGTCTCTCAGGTTCCTCAATCTGACCTGCCGGCGGCACGACCGTCGGCTCTTCATCGGGGGGCTCCGTGGTCGAGTCCCCCGGCCCGGACTCACCTCCACCTGCAGATCCATCGCCGTCAACGCCATCACGAGCCAAACCGAGGATCACGGTGCTGGCGCCACCGGCCACTCCCGCGGCCCCTATCCCTAGTAGGCCCCGTCGCGTCGAACGGCGCTCCCAGATACCAAGCTTGTCGTTGTTGTCCGTTGCGGGATCGGGCATATGCAGCTCCAGACCAGGATCGTTCCCCGGTTGCTCAGCTGCTTATGGTTCGACCCCGTTGAGAGGTGACGGGAGCGGCGCCCGTCTTAACCGTTGAGGGCCAGTGTGAAGAGCATCAGGATCCGAGCGCCCCGGCCTGATGAGACCTCGCCCGTGCCCGCGTAGTCCACGCCGAAACGGTCCATCTCTCGAGGCGAGAGAGAACTTATACTCAATCACCTAACCCTGCTTCTCGGTATCCTCAACTTGCTTCGCGGGTGATCCTCGCGATAGTGACTTATTTACTGGGGGAGGTAAACGCGCCGGGGTCTCAGCGTAGAACAGTGATGAAGGAGTAGCGACGGACGAGAGTGTGCCCAATAGTTAGATCTTGCAGCCTTGGTCACCTACAACGCCCAACTTCAATCTGTGCCCGGACTGCATCAGGGGCGCGGTCCGTGCGCGAGAGCCGCAGACGTTTGTAAGGTATGTCGAGCGGCATCCGACCAACGATGGAGGCTCTCCTGCCGACGGAGCACAGCATCAGCCGACTACTGACAGGCTTTTCGCCGAGCTTGGTGGCTCCGGGCCCGCATTGCGGCCGGGTCATTCTCCAGACCTCAAGTCAGCGATCCTCTTATGCAGGAGCTCGGCCGCGTGGCGTCATCGACCCCGATACTGCCTTCCAGTTTGGAACGCGCGATCATTCGCGCCCGCGCCCATCGGTTACCTGGCGTACAGGGGACAACACGGCCGTCTTCGAGGCGCGCATTGAATTCGAGACCCACCCTCCTCACCTGAGCCGAAGGAAGTGTCGGGCCCCCGCGGAGGGAGAACTAGAGCATGACTGACGAGCAGGTTGCAGCTGTTTCCAATCGATACCAGCGGGCCGTAGCGGGCGGTGATGATCCTCACGACTGGGCCTATGCCTGGCGCGCTGAATTGAATCGAGGAGGGTTTCGCGCCGTCGATTTTCTAATGGATGAGATCGTCGGCAACGGCAAGTGTGTCGGTTGCGCCGCGTGTGTAACCATTTGCCCAACAGATGTGTTCGACTATATCGATGAGCAGCCCACCGCCGCCCGCGAAGACGCCTGCGTTCAATGCGTGCTTTGCGCTGACGTCTGCCCTGTTCTTCGTCCCCCTGATGCCAATCTTCCGGGCGAGCTCGGCCTGAAGCAGCCGATCAAGGACGATGGCTACGGCCCATATTCATACGAGTTATATGCCCGCAGCAGCCGCCCGGAGATCGTCTCCCGTACTCAGGACGGGGGCGTCGTCAGCACGATACTCATTAATGAACTCAGGCGAGGCAATATCCGCGGGGCGATCGTCGGCGACACGGATCCAGACGATCCCCAGATCGGCCGACACAAGCTGGCCATGACCGAGAGTGACATCCTCTCTTGCGGCGGCTCCCGGTACACCTACTCGCCAAACACCCTCGCGCTACAACAAGCCATGGCACAGGACATCCGGCCCGTTGCGGTCGTGGGCGTACCTTGCCAGGTCGATGGAATCCGGCTCCAGCAACACAGCAGTATTCGTATGGAAATCAATCGCTGGTACCGCTCCAACGTGCCACTCGTGATTGGCCTCTTCTGCTCTGAAGCGTTCACCCATGAGTCATTGGACTCCCTGGCTGAGCGCTTCGAGATAGAGCGTAAAGACATCGAGAACATCAACATCAAGGGCAAGGTCATCGTCCGCATGACTGGTGGTCGCACCGAGTCCATGTCGCTCAAGAAATTACGCGCCTATGCGCGCCCCGCCTGTCTCTATTGCACGGACTACACTGCCGAAAACTCCGACATCGGAGTTGGAGGAATCGGTCTGGACGACTGGTCCTTCGTGGCTGTTAGGACAGAAGCTGGCCACAAGGCACTCCAACAGGCCATCGAGGATGGCCACCTCGATACCAAACCTATTGAGGATTTCGCCAAGGGCAAGGAAATCCTTGTCCGGCTTGCACAACAAAAAATAGGCCGGCCACTCCCAGCATTCATGCCCACGCTCCAAGAGCGAGAAGAAACCGGTGACCTCGACCCGAAGGAATTCGGTGACAAACTTGCAGCATTGGCCCGAGGCGAAACCGTATGACTTCCAGTAAAGACCATCTGGACGACGTCAACATCATCGTTTCCGGTCAGGGCGGTGACGGTTCGCTCACCGTCAGCACCATCCTGTCCGATCTTCTACGGGAACGCGGCTACAACATCTACACAGAGCGTGATGTCGCGTCACGCATCAAGGGCGGCGTCGCCACAGCCAGCCTCCGGGCCAGTCGTGAATCCAGGCACGTGCGCAGCGACGATGTCCAACTGATGGTCTCTTTCGATGCGGAGGGTGTCGAGAAGGTCAAGGACCAACTTGCTGATGACGCGTTCATTGTCTTCGACGACTCCGACGGCCGGCTGCCCGAGGGGGCCGTTCCGGCCAGCGCTCGTCTCCATGCCGCACCGTTCGGAAAGATCGCCGTTCGGCAGCTCGGACGAACGCTATACAAGAACAGCATCGCCGTTGCGTTCGCCACACGCGCCCTCGCGATCGAAGACGACGAGGTTCGCAGCAGTTTCGAACGCCGCTTCCGCCGGATGGGCCAAGCGATCGTTGATCAGAACCTCCAAGCACTGCAGGTCGGATTCGACCTCGCGGACAAGATGGGCATTAGTGCCGATGTCCCGATGGCTCGTCTCAGCGCCAAGGGCCAGAACAAGCAGATACAGATCACCGGCAATGAGGCCGTATGTCTTGGCTTCGTCGCTGCTGGCGGCCGGTTCTTTGCCGGATACCCCATCACCCCGGCGAGCGAACTGCTCGCAACCCTGGAGTCGTGGATGCCACGGCTCGGAGGTATAGCTTGGCAGGCCGAAGACGAACTCGCTGCGGTCAACATGGCGATCGGCGCTTCGATTACAGGCGTGCGGGTGATGACCGGGACGTCTGGTCCAGGTCTCGCACTCATGCAAGAGGGCATCGGCCATGCAGGTGCAGCCGAGATCCCGCTCGTCATCGTAGATGCCCAGCGCGCTGGCCCGAGCACCGGTCTGCCAACCAAGCCGGAACAAAGCGACCTCGACCTCATGCTGTACGGCGGAAACGGAGACTTCCCGCGCATGGTGCTTGCGCCTGGAGAACCAGGAGACTGCTTCGAGCTCGCTGTCAAGGCCACGAACCTTGCCGAGAAGTACCAATGCCCCGTCTATCTCGCATTGGACCAGGGCCTCTCTCAGAATCTTGCCACGGTCGATGAGTTCGATCTGGATTCGGTAGTCATCGACCGTGGCAAGATTCTCTCCGAAGAAGACCTCGTATCCATGGATGTTTTTCAGCGGTACGCACTCACAGATGACGGTGTCTCTCCGTACACTACCCCCGGTACCCAAAGCGGATTTTTCCTGCTGACCGGCAACGAACGCGACGAATTCGGCCGCGTGACAACTTCCTCTGCCAACCGCGTCAGGATGATGGACAAGCGAATGGCGAAACTTGATTCTGCGCTTTCCGAGCTCCCGACAGGACGCTTCATCGGCGACCCAAATGCCAAGGTGGGCCTCATCGGGATAGGGAGTGCGTACGGGACGCTCGTGGATGCGCTCGAAAAGCTCTCTGCTTACGGCTTGAACGCCCAGTTACTCCAGCCCCGGACGTTGTTCCCCATGTTGCCGGAGACAATCGAGTTCATTACGAACTCTGATCGCGTTTACGTGGTCGAACATAACCAGACCGGGCAACTTGCCGGGCTGCTCATTCGCGAAGGTGCGGAACGTAATCGCGTGCGCAGCGTGATCCGATACGACGGCACTCCACTTCGCCCCGGCGATATCGCCGCCGAAATCTTGGAAAAAGAGGCGCAATCGTGACCCAAACATTCCCCACCACAGAGCCCATTTGGTGTGCTGGTTGCGGCCACTTCGGGGTCCTGAGAGCGTTGGATAGCGCATTCGATCGGCTAAGTGTGTCCAGGCACGAATCGATGGTCTTTGCCGGTATCGGCTGCTCCGGAACGATTCAGAACCACGTAAAGAGCTATGGCTATCACGCACTTCACGGCCGTGTTCTCCCAGCAGCGGCCGGTGCCAAGCTCGCGAACCCGTCATTGACCATCGTAGCGGCTGGTGGTGACGGTGACGGGCTGGCCATCGGCATGGGGCACCTGGTTCATACGTTCCGAATGAACCCCAGCTTCACATACATCATGATGAACAACGGGACCTATGGCCTGACAAAGGGCAACGTTTCACCCTCCAGCCCAACCGGTTTTAAGGGTATGACGGCCGGGCGTGACGCCGATCCAATCATGCTCGGTCTCAGCCTGTCAGGTACCACTTTTCTGGCAAGAGGCTACAGCGGCCAGATGGAACAGCTTTCGGAGCTGACCGACGCTGCCATCACGCACTCACGGGAAGGCAGGGGCTTCGCCTTTCTCGAGGTAATCTCGCCCTGCGTCGCCTACAACGACCGCTATCAGGATTGGCGCTCGAAGTTGCACGACCTGGGCTCGGAGCCAGCTTATGATCCCACCGATCGTGGTGCAGCCTTCACACATGCTCTTGAACTGAAAGAGAACGGCCAGCTTCCGACCGGGCTCATCTACAAAGGCAAGAAGGACTCGCTAGAGAGCACTCTTGGCGTTTCTGCCGCGAACGCGCCGGCTCATCAGGACATAACCTCCTCCGTCCATCGCTCCGAGTATCAGTCGCTAATCGATTCATTCAGGCGTTAGGTCGCCGAGCCCTCCGCGCAGGCGGTCAGTAAGGGCGCTGAGGAGCTACTCGCGATTTGTCTCGTGAAGGGCAGACTTCGCATCATTAGTTCGCTCTGCTCGTAGGAGGCTGCCCGGGCGGTGAATGGTGCACCACGTGGCGGCTGAAGATCCGCATCCTGGTCAAGCGCCTCGCAAGCAACCCACATGCATGCGCATCCGAGGAGGTCGTGCGGAAGTAGAACCAGCCACCACTTCCATTGGTGTAGTAGTGCACAAGGACCCCTATCAGTGCATCTGCTTCCGAGTGCGCCTCGACCAGGACCTCATATTTTCGTCCTCTCACGATGGAGCCAGAGGAGATTCAAGAGCCACGAAT
>DASCML010000109.1:0-5998 GCA_036010925.1 Dehalococcoidia bacterium
GAGGGTGCGGCAAGGGCTAGGGCGAGATCGTTCTGCAGCGTGGTTATCTTGTTCACTCTCACCCTGGTGCGGCTGACTTCCACTTTTGTTGTCACAGGGCGACCGTCCGGCCCCAATACGGGTTTGCCGGTTTCGTCGCGTTCCTGGACGTCGCGGCACTTGATCTCCCAGCCCGGTTCGACGCCGAACTGGGTTACGGTGGGCCCTTCGTTGATCTCAACGACGGTCGCGTCGACGCCGAAGCTGGCGAGCGTATCAACAATAAGTTGGGCCCTTGCCGCGTTGTCGTGGGTGCGACGGGCGCTCGGAACCGGCGTGTTAAGGAATTCGAGCGCCGGAAGCTGCCACCCTGATGGCGGTGCAATCGGGGTTTCTGGCTTCGGTTCCCCGGGGGATTCGGAGACGTCGCTCTGTTCGGTTGTTTCAGCGGTCTCGTCGTCCCGCTCCTGTGCTGCGGTCGGGGATTCAATGACCTCGTCTTCCTGTGCGGTACCGACGAGCGCCGCTGCGGCTCCTGCGCCGATGGTGGACGAAGGGGCTCCGGGTTCAATCGTTGGCCGAATTCGGATCGGTGTCGTCTCGAACGTGGCGATCGGTCTTGGTCTCGGGAGCGGCATGTTCTCCTCGATGACAAGTTCCGTCTTCCGGCGACGAAGGAGCTTCGCAATGAACCTGACTGTGGCTACTGCGCTCCGGCCGGCCCTGTGTGGATAACGACGCGTCCAGGCTTCTGCCAGTCCGGAAGGAATCGCCCTGAACGCCCACTTCAGCAGCCTAGGGGCAACCAGCCAGAGGATGAGAACGATAGCGCTCAGCCAGGCAATGACGCCCAACCAGCCGCTCACCAGCGCATGCCCCAGGTTGCCGCCGAGAGTTACTTCGTCAAAGTCAACGTTGCCTAGCGACCAGTTAGCCCGGTTCAGCCCCAGCGCCCCCCAGGCTAGGAACGCAACAAGGAAGTAAATGGCGATCTTTCGCGCGAGCGCCCGGGGCTGCCCCTGCTCGCCGCGCGCGAGGACTATGCCGCTTGTCGCGGCAAGAGCGGCGACGATAAGGATCCCGAGTCCGAAAGCCCGGGCAATTGAGTCTCTAACGCCCCCAAGCACGTCCCCAAGGTCGACGATGAAAGGCAGAGTGCCGATTGCCAGCGCAGCGAGTGCCATGCCTGCCACTTCGGCGTTCGTAAACCTGCGATGTGTTGACGTTCCGCGGGAGCGAGCAGATCTGCCCCTGCCCCGCGCGGGGCGCGAGCGAGCACGTGACGCCATAGACGACCCTCCTTGGTCGGCGCACACCCCGCTTGCGACGAGTTTAAGCTCTGCCGAGGGTCTCGACTACACCTCGACGGTCACCGTCAGTACCATCGGTCGACGGCGAGTTTCATCGTACAGGAACTTGCTAAGAGCGTCCCGGACTCTGGCGTTTATGTCACCGATTTCCGCGTAGTGGTCCTCCCCGGCGAGAGACTTCGCAACGACATCTCTTGTGCTCTCGAGGAGCTCCTCACGATCGTTCAAATCAATGAAGCCGCGCGAGAGCATCTCAGGTGGTGCGGCGAGGTGCCCCGTTTGCTTGTCCACTGTCGCGAACACGACGACAAACCCGTCTCCCGCCAGATGTGCACGGTCGCGGAGCATGTGCTGGTTAACATCCCCGATCCCGAGGCCATCTACATAGACATAACTAGCAGGGACCCTGTCCTTGAGGTGAGCGCCGTTGTCATCCAGCTCCAGCACATCACCGTCGGTCAGAACGAAGGCGTTCCCCTCGGGCACGCCAACCGATTCAGCAAGGTGAGAATGTACGACCAGATGCCTGTATTCGCCGTGAACGGGCACAAAGTATTCAGGCTGAAGAACGCTCTGCATGATCTTGAGCTCTTCGCGGCTCGCGTGGCCTCTTACGTGGACGTTCGCAACCCGGTTGTAGAGCACTTCAGCCCCCAGCCGAAACAGGTTGTCGACATTGCGAAATACGGCCTGCTCGTTTCCGGGAATGGGCGTTGCTGAGAGGACAACAGTATCTCCATCCTGGATTGTGATGTGCCGGTGATCGCCGTTGGCCATTCGCGTGAGGGCACTTGTTGGCTCGCCCTGGCTCCCTGTTGTGACTACGACGAGATCGTGTTCGGGTGTTTTACGCATTTCCTCAACGCCGACGATCAGGCCGTCTGGGACGTCGAGGTAACCAAGCTGCCTGGCCATAGCAACGTTGTCGATCATTGACCGGCCAGTGACAAAGACCTTTCGATTTGTAAAATCAGCGGCATCGACGACCTGCTGAATCCTCGAAATGAGGGAGGCGAAGGTGGCGATGATGACTCGCCCCTCAGCGTTCACAAGAATGCTTCGGATCGTGTCTCCTACGAGCTCCTCGCTCGGAGTGAAACCATCCTGCTCTGCGTAAGTCGAGTCGGCGAGTAACAAGAGGCAGCCATCCGCTCCAACTTGCCCGAGCCTGGTCAAATCCGTGTGCTGCTCCATCACCGGGGTGTGGTCGATCTTGAAGTCGCCGGTGTGAACCACAGTCCCGACCGGGGTTTTGATGATGAGACCGCAGGCGTCCGGAATGCTGTGCGCGACGGAGAAGTATTCGACTTCGAAGCACCCGGCCTGGATTACCTCGCCAGGTCGGACTTCGTTCAAAGAGGTCTGATTCAGCAGCCTGTGTTCCTTGAGTTTCACCCTGATGAGCCCGTTCGTGAGCTTGGCCCCGTACAGGGGGACGGTGAACTCGCGCAAGAAATAGGGGAGCGCTCCAACATGGTCTTCATGCCCATGCGTGAGAAATACGGCTCTGATTCTGTCCTGCTTGTCGCGTAGATAAGAAAAATCCGGAATCACGAGGTCTACGCCCAGCATCTCCTCTTTGGGAAACATCAAGCCGACGTCGACCACGATGAGATCTTCGCCGCACTCGAGCACCATCATGTTGCGGCCAATTTCGCCGAGCCCGCCGAGCGGAATGATTCGTAGTGGGTCAGTCATCACTCACCTCAGTCGAACAGTGACATCTGCTCCGACTGCAGGCCACTATCCGCTTCGTCGCTCGGCTGGCCGGCCACCACATTCGGCGCTGTCTCGCGGCTAGCCTTGGCGCGCTCCACTACCTTTGGGAGACGGGCGAAGTCTTCTAGAAGCGTCGCTCGTAGGCTTCCCTGGTGGAGGGCCGCCGCCGGGTGGTACATCGGTACGAAGTACCTTTCGCCGACTTGCTTCCAGCGGCCGTGAACCTTGGAAATGATGCGATTTGGAAAGAAACGAGCCATGGAGAATCGACCGAGAGTGACGACGACCAGAGGATTCACCAGTTCGAGCTGTCTTTCGAGATACGGGGAGCAGGACTGAATTTCATCGGGCAACGGGTCCCGGTTGTTGGGCGGGCGGCATTTGAGCACGTTGCAAATGTAGACCTCGTCTCTCGCGTATCCGGCCTGCGCAAGACATTCCTCGAGGAACTGTCCCGCTGCTCCGACAAATGGTCGGCCCTGCCGGTCTTCGTTCGCGCCGGGAGCTTCACCGATGCAGATGATCTCAGCGTTGTGTGGGCCTTCTCCCGGGACTGCGTTGAGGCGCGAGACCCCGAGGTCGCAAAGCGAGCAAGCCCACACTTTTGCCTCGAGATCCGAGAGCGTCTCGGAGGAGCTTGTCATCTGGCAGGCTCGGGCTTAGCTGGTGGCTGAAGCACCAGGGCGAAGAGGATCCCGACGCCGTAGAGAATCAGCAATGGACCCGCCACGAGGCTCTGGGTGAGCGGGTCGGGTGTGGGCGTCACGATCGCAGCCGCCAGGAATACCAACACGATGGCGTAGCGCCAGAAGCCAAGGAGCTGCCTGGCGCGCACCATCCCAAGTCGGGCCAGGAGCGCGATGACCATGGGTAACTCGAAGGAGAGGCCCACCCAGAAAATGATTCTGATTGCGAAATCGAGGTACTGGCGAGCACCAATCACAGGATCAAACTGGCTAGAGCCAAAGTCGAGCAGGAAGCCCAGGGATGCTGGGAGGATGATCCAGTAGGCAAATGCCATGCCGCCGAGCATGAATAGGATCACACCGGCAAGACCGGGGAGAATGGCCTTCTTCTCCTTTGGTGTCAGTCCCGGAAGGACGAACATTATGAACTGATAGACCCACATCGGAGAAGAGAGAATTAGGCCGCCATAAAGGCCCACCTTGAAGAGGACCCCAATCGTTTCGGTGGGACTGAAGACCGCAAGTTGGAACTCGGGGCGCTCCTCACGAGCCGGGGCGATCAGCCAGCCGACTATCGTTTCCCAAAAGATGAAGCAAATGACGGTCGTGATAACGAGCGTGATCATCCCGATGAAGACCCGGTTGCGGACCTCCTTCAGGTGCTCCATCAGCGTCATGCCATCGCCGATCTCGGGCAGGGGTTCTCCCTCGAAGGCCTCAGATGGTGCCGCTGATTCGGTGGTCATCTTCTAGAAGACAAGCGGCGGGCCGTCCTGCGCCCCCTCATCGTCCTTCTTGCCGGTTGGCTCTTCTTTTTTCGTGGCCGGCTCCGATGCTGATACCGGTGTCTGTGGCGGCGTCAGCTGGCTCTTGGCCGGGGAGGACCCAGTTGAGCCTCCGTTCGAAGAGAGCGAGGGTTTTTCCTGGACTACGGGGTCCGAGGGGATGGCGGCCTTCAGGTCCGCGTCGAGCTCGGCTTGGTTAGTTCGCCATTCCTTCTGCAGTTGAGTCTGTTCTTTTTCGAGAGTTTGCCGTGCATCGTCGAGTTCCCCCCGCACTACCTGGTACTGCTCGTCAAGGGAGTCAATCTCTTCGCGGAACTCATCGCGCACAAGCCGGGCGTACCGCTGCATGGTTCGCACAGCTCGGCCGATCTGATAGGCAACGCCGGGTAGCCGTTCCGGCCCCACCACGACAAGCATGAGTGCCAGAACGAGGAGAACCTCCTGATAACCGACGCCGAGAAATTCCACGGCCCTCCCTCACGGGCAATGGCCCGGCGGGTTCGGGGTTGGAGTCTGTTAGTCCTCTACCCCATGCTCTTTCAGATATTCTACGGCTTGCTGCACTGTGCCGATCTTTTCCGCGTCTTCATCAGGTATCTCGAAATCGCCGAGTTCCGATGAAAACTCCTCTTCCAGTGACATTATCAGCTCGACCAGATCCAGTGAGTCCGCATTGAGATCGTCGACGAAGGAAGCTGCCGGAGTCACCTCTTCGGTCTCGACTCCTAGCTGTTCGACAACAATCGCGGATACCCGTTCGTAAACACTCGCCACTTTATTACTCTCCTCGGGTTGATTGTTCGCTGTCGGCTGCGGCTGCTGCTGCAGCCGACAGCCGGGTCAGAATTGTGGCGCTGACCGTTCGTAGGACGCCGTTCACGAATCCGGGTGAATTTTCGCCCCCATAGCGGTGGGCGAGTTGAACAGCTTCGTTCACCACTGCTGCCACCGGCGCGGAAGTATCCGTGAGCAGTTCCCATATTGCAAGTCGCAGGATATTGCGGTCAACGACTGCGAGGGTGCTCACGGGGTACTTCGGAGCGGCCACAGCAATGAGCTCATCGGCCTCATCGCGAGTTTCGAGGACGCCTTCGACGGTGGCGCGGGAGAATGCGTCGGCCCCCCGTCTGATGAGCGAAGGATCCTCCTCCATCAGTTCTGTTATCCGCCTCCCGAGAGCGTCCATCGCGTCGTGTCGAGAAGTTTCGGACTCATACAGCGACTCGAGGGCCAGGTACCTCGCCCGGCGACGTGCGTGCTCTTTTATGCCATCACCATCCCACCATCCACCTGTATGCACTGCCCGGTGATGTAGCCAGCTCCGTCGCCAGCGAGAAATACGGCCAGCGGCGCTACCTCATCCGGGGTGGCTAGGCGCGCCAGGGGGACGTTGGCCAGCACTGCCGAAACCTGGTCTTCGGTGAGGTCCGCGGTGATGTCAGTTTGGATGAAGCAAGGGGCTATGGCGTTGGCCGTGACACCCCTTGAGGCGACCTCCCGCGCGATTGCCCGGGTAAAG
>DASCML010000110.1:0-10997 GCA_036010925.1 Dehalococcoidia bacterium
GGATTGGGAACAAGATGAACTCTGTCGGAATCCAGTCTCTTGACGGCAAACGGTCCGGCGCCGATCGGCCGGGAGTTGAACGGGTCGTCCATCGCTTCCATTGCGGACGCATTTGCGAGCAGATGACGGGGAAGGATGCCGAGCGTTGCGAAACGCGCGACAAACGGGGCGTGACTCTGCTCGAGGGTCACGATCACTGTCTCAGGGTCCGGCGTCTCGACAAGAACTCCAGACCAGGCCTGGGCCAGGTCACCGTCGCCTCGGAAGTCAGGCGCCTGGAGTAGGCCGATTGTGAATGCGATGTCACCCGAGGTGAGCGGAGCCCCGTCGCTCCATTTGAGGTCTTCTTGAAGGAAGAATGTGATCCTTTTCCCGTCGTCGCTGATCGACGGTAGGTTGGCTAGTCCAGGCTCGATGGATCCATCGGGGCCCAACTCCACAAGCCCTCTGAACACCAGCTGAACGAGATCGCGGTCAAACTCAGTCGTCGCGAACAAGGGGTTCACCCGACGCCAAGTTCCGATGATCCCCTCGGTGTAGGACGGACCCAGGTGAACGGGCGATGGCGTCCCTTCATCGTCGCTGGAGGCCGCGTAGACGGCCGCAACCACGATCAACGCAACTGCAGTGAGACTCAGGATGGCGAGAAGAGCAATTCGTGCTCGCGAAGATGCGCGAGCCATTGATGCCGCCTGCTATTGGCCCTGAACGCTCAGGAATGAAACGAAAATGAACACTATTGCCAGGAGGATGGTGGCCTGAAACAGTGTCTTCTCGAGGCCCCTTTTGGTCCTGAATACGGACCCTCCGGTCGCGCCGCCCAGGGCCGCTCCGAATCCGGAGCCTTTCACCTGGAGCAAGACCACGACCGTCAGAATGACGGAAATGAATATCTGAAGAAGGTTCAACATAGATGCTTACCGGGTTGCCACTGCGGCGGCTGACTCAACGCGGCGCAGGTTGGATTCGGCCACAATCGCGGCTCTCGAATCGTACACCCGCATGATCGCAGCGGCGAGCTTCTCCTGGTCATGCCGGTAACGATTGTCTTCAGAAATCACATCGGCCTCTACAACTCGAACGCCCTTGAGATGCTCGCCACCTCCGCCTTGGAGCGTTACAGGGGCGGAGTGCCAGGCCTCTGGAAGGTTCGGTTCGATGTTGATGTTCGCGATAACTGCGTCAAAGAGGTGCTTGCCGGCGTGACGCTCCAGAACTTCGACATGGTCGCTAACGCTGTAGCCGTCGGTTTCTCCGTGCTGCGTGGCCACGTTGGCAACGAAGACTTTGAGCGCCGAGGTGGCCTCCAGGGCCTTTCGCAAACCTTCGACGAGCAGATTTGGCAGCACGCTGGTGTACAGGCTTCCCGGCCCGATCACTACGATATCCGCGTCGAGGATCGCCTTGATGGCGTCAGGGTGAGCCGCGGCCGACGGCGGATTGAGATAGAGCTCGCGGATGGCTCCTCCGCGTTCAGTGATGTTGTGCTCACCGTGAACCAGCTCGTCCTCATGTGTGCGTGCGCTCAGGGTGACATCCTCAAGTGTCGACGGGAGGATACTGCCGGTCACGTTCAGGACGCGGCTCGCCTCGTGGACGGCGGTTTCGAAGTTTCCTGTCACCTCCGTCATCGCGACGATGAAGAGGTTGCCGAATGAGTGGCCCTCCAGGCCGGTGCCTTCGCTGAAGCGGTACTGGAAGAGGTTGGACATCAAAGGCTCGGACTCGGCCATCGCCGCAATGCACTGGCGGATGTCCCCCGGGGCGACTACACCGAATTCGCGACGGAGCCGGCCGCTGCTTCCACCGTCGTCGGCCACCGTGACGATTGCCGTCAGGTTGCTGCTGTGCGGCTTGAGACCGCGGAGCAGATTGGAGAGCCCGGTTCCGCCGCCGATAGCGACGACGCGAGGACCGCGGCCGCGGACCCGCTTCTCGTAGATTGCCTCGGCGACGCTCTTGTCGGTATCCGGGCGAACAAACGCGTAAAGTAGCGACTGGTTGAGCTTCCAGACGGCCAGCCCCACCGTCCCCAGGGACACGGCTATGAAGAGAACGCCTCGGCTCCAACGTGGCATAAACTGGAGGGTCGCTTCCTGCACCCACCCCGGATAGTCGTAGGAGAGGTAGAACTCTTTCAGCAGGTAGGCCCCGCCGAGTCCCATCAACACGATGCCCAGCAGGAGAAGGACCAGCCACCGCTTAATGTGCATGCCCGGATAAAGCCACTTGAGCGAATTGTGCTCGAGAAGCCTTCGTTCAGCCATTAGATTGAACTATAGCCCGGCAACACCAGTATCGCGAGACTGAGTAAGCAATTCAACCGAGCTCCTCTTTGAGCAATTCTTGGACCATCTGTGGGTTTGCGCGGCCCCGCGTCTCGCGCATCACCTGGCCCAGCAGGAACTTGATTGCGGTTTCCTTCCCTGCCCTGTAGTCGGTAACCGCCTGCTCGTTGTTCTTGATGACATCTCTCGCTGCTTGGCGCAACTCGTCGCTACCGCTGATTTGGCCGAGATGCAGATTCTCGACTACCTTCTTGGCGCTGTCTCCGGTTTCGAGCATGCGCTCGAAGACCTGCTTGGCACTGGCGCCGGTTATCTTTCCCTCGTGGGCGATGGTAATCAGCTCTGCAAGCTTGGCAGGTTCGATTGGAACCTCGGATACTTCGCGGCCGGTATCGTTTGACCATCTTCCAACTTCACCCAGCACCCAGTTGGCGGCGAGCTTGGCCGCACGTTCGTCGTCGAGGGGTAGTGCGCCCTTAACGGCCTCGAAGTAATCGGCTCGGTCTCTCGACTCGGTGAGCAAAGAGGCCTCGTGGTCGGACAAATCGTGGGCGAGGAGGCGCTCTTTCCGCGCCTCTGGTAGCTCCGGAAGGCGCGTGCGTAGCCTGTCCACCCACTCCCGGCTGAGCCGTAGCGGTGGCAGATCTGGCTCCGGGAAGTACCGATAATCGTGGGCGAACTCCTTGGTCCGTTGACTTGTGGTCACCCCACGTTCGTCGTCCCAGCCCCGAGTTTCCTGCTCGATTCGTCCCCCGCCCCCTAACACGACTGACTGGCGCTGCTCTTCGAAGAGGAGGGCGTCGTAAACGGCCCGGAAGCTGTTCATGTTCTTGATTTCTACCTTGGTACCGAGCTCGGTCGCTCCAACCGGACGGAGGCTGATGTTCGCGTCGCAACGGAAGTTTCCTTCCTCCATGTTGGCGTTGGAAACACCGATGTACCTGAGGATTTGGCGCAGCCGGACTAAGTAGTCGCGGGCCTCTTCCGCTGTCCGAATGTCAGGTTCGCTGACGATTTCCATCAGCGGCGTTCCGGAGCGATTCACGTCGACGAGGCTGTAAGACTCTCCGGTCCGGCGGTCCGTACGGTGAACCAATCTCGCCGTGTCCTCCTCCATGTGAACGCGGTTGATGAGGATTCGGCGAGTGCCCTCATCGGTTGTGACCTCCAGCCAGCCGCCGACACAGATCGGCTGGTCGTACTGGGATATTTGGTACCCCTTCATCAGGTCGGGGTAGAGGTAGTTCTTCCGATCGAACTTCGCATGCTCAGAGATGCCGCAATTCAGAGCCAGTCCGGTCATCGCTATCAGCTCGATGGCGCGCTCATTAATCACCGGGAGTACGCCCGGAAGCGCTAGGCAGACGGGGCAGACATGCGTGTTCGGCTCCGCACCGGAGTAGTCGGTGCTACATCCGCAGAACATCTTGCTGCGAGTCGAGAGCTGACTATGAACCTCGAGGCCGATGACAACTTCGAACCCGGTCTCGGTCGCGATAGTCACGTGGCACAGTATACGAGGGAGGGCGGGAAGGCACCTATTAGAGGAGTGCAAAATCCCTGTCAAAGACTGAAGTAATTAGCTCTCTGCGTTTACGTGAATTGCGGGCGGACCTGTTTCCACTGCTCCGATTCTCCACACCCGCTGCCCCGTCGCCGACGAGCGGTCGAGAAAGCGCACGGCGGCCCGCCTGCCAACGCCCACTACGAGCCCGCCGGAAGTCTGGGGGTCGAAGAGCAACCCCTTGACCTCTGGGGACACGCGCGGCGATACCGTCAGCGCGGACCCGACCCATTCGTTATTTCGGCCCGCGCCACCTGTTTGGTAGCCAGCCGCTGCGCACTCGGTTGCCCCCTCCATGAGTGGGATTGCCGGCGCGTCCAAGGTGATGGACACCTCCGACCGCTCGGCCATCTCCCAGAGGTGACCGGCCAGCCCGAACCCGGTGATGTCCGTCGCTGCCTTCGCCTTCGCTTCGAGCGCGAGGTGCATCGCGTGTCGGTTCAGCTGTTTCATTGAATCAGTCGCGGCGCTAATCCACAGTTCCTGTGCATCTCCGTTCCGCGCTGCCGAAAGGATGGTTCCAGTGCCGAGTGGCTTCGTGAGGAAAAGAGTGTCTCCAGGACGGAGGCCGGATTTGGTGAGCAGGCGATTGGGGTTTGCGAGGCCGAGAACGGACAGGCCGAACTTGGGCTCCTCGTCCCAAACAGTGTGGCCGCCAGCGACGATGCCCCCCGCCTCGGCCACCATCTCGGCTGCTCCTTTGAGGATTGTCGTGATGGTCCCTGTCGGAAGATCTTCCGGAAAAGCCGCGATATTGAGGGCCAGCACCACCTCTCCCCCCATCGCAAAGATGTCTGACATCGCGTTCGCAGCAGCAATTGCTCCATATGAATAGGGGTCGTCGACAATTGGGGCGAAGAAGTCGCACGTTGAAACGATTGCGGTCCGCGCGTTGATACGATAAACGGCGGCATCATCCGCTGTCCCCAGGCCAACAAGGAGGTCGGGGTGATTCGACGGGTCGAATTGAGCAGAAAGTGGCGACAGAACCTGCGCCAGGGCCTCAGGGCCCATTTTCGATGCTCAACCGCCGCAGGAAGTCAGCGCCGTTAGGCGGATCTCCTCACGTATCACGCCTAGAGCGTATCAGGGCGGCCGCAGTGAGCGATGCAACAACGGCCGGCCACAGGCTGCTCTGTTGGAGACCCCGGGGCCGCCGTTACTCCCTACGTTAACGCGTGAGCCAGCCGAACTGCTGCGGCTTCCGACTCGCCTGCGTGTTGATCATGACGTTCACGATGGTCGGCTTGGAGTCCGCAAACGCTTCTTCGAGAGCCGGCCGCAACTCGTTGGGCTTTGTAACGAAGTAGCCTTTGCACCCGAAAGCTTCGGCGATCTTCTCGTAGTGAGCATTGGGTGTGTAGGCATTGGGAGGAACGGAGTCGGGATGTATCTTCTCGGGACCGCCGGTGATGCCGTTGTTGTTGATGATGATGAAGGTTATTGGAAGCGCGTAGCGCGAAGCCGTCTCGAACTCCATTCCACTGAAACCGAACGCCGAGTCTCCTTCGACGCAGACGACCTTCTTGTCCGGGTGCACGAGAGTCGCCGCGATGGCCTGCCCGAGGCCGACACCCATCGTTCCGAACGTGGCCGCGTCAACCCGGTGCCGGGCTTCGAAGTTGGGGAGCACGGTCCGCCCGATGTCCATGGTGTTGGCGCCCTCGCTGCTAATGACTGCGTCACGCGGCAGTAGGTCGCGGATTTCCCTGAGGACCCGGTAGTAGCCCATTGGCACCGAATCGTCATTGAGCATGGCCTCCACAGAGGCTGCATTGTCGTTCATCTTGTTCTGGATCCCGGTGCGCCACGTGGTTTCGGCCGGGTATTGCCACGGATCCTGTTCAAGTGCCTGGTTCAGCTGGCCGGTCACGGCCTTCGCGTCGCCAACGAGCGCTACCTCGGTCGGTACATTGGTTCCGATTTCCTCCGGGTGTATGTCCAGTTGAACAACGCGAACGTCGGGGTTGAATCGCGGCGGAAGACCGAAGTGAAGAATCCAGTTCAGGCGGGCGCCTATCAGGAACACCAGGTCCGTGTTTTGAAGGATGTAAGAACGCGCCGGTGCAGCCGACAGCGGATGGTCGTCAGGCACAACTCCCTTTCCCATCGGTGTCGCCAAGAATGGCAGCTGTGTCCGCTCTATGAACTCTCGGACCTCATCCTCGGCGCGCGAGTAGGCCGCACCTTTGCCAACGATGACCAGCGGACGTTCAGCAGACTTGAGCGCCGCCAACGCTGCCTGGATGTCATCGTTCCGAACCGTTGTCCGGGACGGGTCCCCAACCTTCGGCAACCAACCGACCTCTTCCTCCTCGACCTTCGCCGAAAGCAGGTCGCCGGGGAGATCGAGGTAGACGGCGCCGGGCCGCCCGTGGATCGATGTGCGCACGGCCTGTTCTAGGTAATAGGGGAGCCGCTCGACCCGGTCGGGACGAGCGGCGTACTTGACCCAGGGCCGCGCGGCCTCGATTTGTGGGGCTTCCTGGAAGGCTCCTTGGCCGTTTTGGTAGGAGTCGTTGGCCCCGGCGAGAAGGATCATCGGCCAGCCGTTGGCCCAGGCGTTCGCCAGCCCGGCTATTCCGTGCACCATGCCCGGTCCGGATACGGCCAGGCATGCCCCGGGCCTGCCGGTCAGGTACCCGATCGCACCGGCCGCATAGCTGGCGGATTGCTCATTCCGAAAGCCGAGAAACTTGATGTCCTCTTTTTGGGCCGCAATAGCGATTGGAGTTACCGGGATCCCGACCACTCCGAACATGTGATCGACTCCCTGCTGCTTGAGGGACTTCGCGACGATCTGAGCACCTGATAGCTCGGCCATTGGAACCTCCGCCGGGATAGTGGCGGGAATGATACGCATGCAGCGTACTCGGGACAGGTCCCGCGGAGCCAGGAATGCTCGAACTCCCTTGGCGGTTCCAATCGCCCCGGGTCGGTGTGCGAAAGATAGTCAAGCTGCCGCATGTCCACTGGACGTGCGGCAGCTTGTTAAGTTGGCCGGCTTTCGTCTAAGGCTACGGACCCGTCAGGTCGCCAAGGAGTGTCGCCGGGTCGATGATGAGCCCCTCGCCCGCGGGCAAGAGAGCGATCTGAATGTTCGGGGCCAGCTTTTGGAGCGCTTGGAACTGGATCACTCTGTCCGTCAGCGACTCCGCTAGCAGGCGGTTTGCCTCCGCCTGCGCTTCTGCGGCGATCACGACGGATTCCGCCTCGCCTCTGGCGGTTTCGATAACCTGCTGGGCTTCATTTATCTTCTGTGCAATTCTCTCTTCCTCTCGGAGCGCATCCTGCGTGGCAATCTGCTTCTGTTCGATCGCCGACTTGAATTCCGGTTGGAAGTCGATGTTGTCAATCAGGAGGTTGTCGATCTTGATCGAGAACTGCTCTAGGTCATCCTGCAAGGCCTCTCGAACGGCCTGGCGGAGTTCTTCTCGGTTGGGCGCAATGTCGACTGTGTCAAACTTGACGGTCTCCTCCTTGATGAGGTTGTGGAGCCTTGTCGGCACCAGACGGTCAAACCAGTTTGGACCAACGTCTCGGAACAACTCTTGGATGTCTTCCGGGTTCACTGAGTAGTTGAGCGTCACCGTGAGGAACACGTCCTGCGTCTGCGCCGAGAATGCACTCACTTGGTCGAACTGCGTGCGCTGGACCTGGATGCTCGCCGTCGACATCTCCTGCCAGGGGAGGATGAACTGAAGGCCTTCTCCCTTCTGGTCCACGATCTCACCGAATTGCTTCACAACGCCGACGTGGCCGGCGTCCACCTGTTTAATGCTCACTGAGGCGGTGTGAATACCGATCCAGAGGACCAGCAGTACGATCGCACCCACCCGTATGAGCAGACCCCGGAGCTTACCGACGCTTCCCGGCTCGCTCTCGCTGCTGATTGCCATACCAACAAAGAATGCCGCACCGCATATGACGAGGGCGGCGATTACGCTTCCAATCCAAATCAAGGCGAATCTCCCGATAGTAAAATAGGCTCCCGTCCACTATACGGGCGTTGCCGTTCAAAGAACGCCCCGAAGCATCGTCGAGTCCTCAGGCATCTCTCCATGCGGGAGTTCGGCGGTCCTTCCAGGCTGCTCGAGACTCCTCAGAATCCTCGGTTTGCATCGCCAAGACCTGGGACCTGTTCTCCAGCTTGAGCGCGTTCTCGAGGCTGACCCCGGTGATCGTCTCGTTGAGCACTTCCTTGCCTAGGCGAAGTCCGAACGGACTCGAGCGCTCGATCCAGCGCTTGGCCATGGCCAAACCTTCGTCGAGAAGCTGGTCCGGCGGAAACACGCCCATCACCAGCTGGGCTTTGAGAGCCTCGTCTGCGTTAACCAGCCGGCCGCTGTAGATCATGTCCGCCGCGAGCGAGGAACCAACGATCTTTGGCAGGTGGTAACTGGAACCGACGTCACAGCCAGTTATCCCGAGGTTGATGAACGCGCATGCGAAAGCCGCAGTTGGGCTTGCAATGCGGACATCGCATGCGACGGCGATCGACAGTCCGCCGCCGGCTGCTGGCCCATTAACGCAGGCGATCAGCGGCTGCGGGGCTCGCCGCATCTTCACAACGAGATCGGCGATGTCCTCCTGGAACGTGTAGAGCTCTTGGACCGAGCCAAGACCTTTCTGCCAGGAACCGGGTGGGTGCTCCTCGTAGAGATCGAGCCCGGCGCAAAATCCACGTCCCTCGCCCGTCACGATAATGATGCGGCAATCGAGGTCGCGATGGCGGTCGTCGAAGAAGGTACGCAGTTCTCGAAGCATGGGGTAGTCGATGGCGTTGAGTCGTTCCGGGCGATTGAGGGTCAAAAGACCGACCTGTCCCCGGCGTTCAAAAGCTATCTTTTCCATCTATGGATTGTGACTCAGAACAGCACTGCATTGATAGAGCGGCTCCCCATTTGCCGCTCTCCAGGGGCCACCCGGCAGGTTATGCTCTCGAATGCTCAGGTATGCCTGTGCAGGTGAGCAGGAGCCCAGTAACTTCGCGCTGCGCTGGCGGTTCACTGCCGGGGACGAGTCCCATCACCACCCGTGGCAGCCCTGAAACGATCATTGCAGACCCCACCCCACCTGGGCTCACCCGGTACGCAGTCGCCATAAGGGCGAAAGAATTGCGAAGAGCTCCGAAGGTAAAGACGTATTTCGTTCGGGCCGGGGAGGTCTCTTGGTTCGAGGATTTGAGCTTGGGTGAACGCTCCGCTCTTCGCTGCTACCCCGCGCGCTTTGCGGACGAGTGGGCGCGCCGTGTCGCATAGGCTGCCTTGCCGCGCTCGCTCCGTTCCTTGAGTTTGGCGTTAGCCGCCGCCCGCTCGTCCGGGTCTCGGGCGGGCGTGATCTTGTCGACCTCAAGAGAATTGGTGGTGTAGCTACAGTCCGGGTAGTTCCAGCAGCCGTAGAAAATGCCTCGGCGGGTCTTCTTCTCGACCAGCTGCCCGCTTTCTGGCTCTTCGGGACATTCCAATCCAACCGGGACGCCGGCCCTGAAGTCGCAACTGCCCGATTCATGGTTCTCGCAGTCGATATAGGGGCCGTACGGTCCTGATTTCTGAATCGTGTGGGCGCCGCATTTGGGACAGGCGTAGGTGGTTGTGACCGGTGCCTCCTGGAATACGGGCTTTCCGTCCTCGCCCATGGGAAGCGAATTCGAACATTCGGGATATCGGGGGCAGGCGAAGAATCGCCCGTTCCGGCCCCATTTGATCACGAGATTAGCCTGATCGCAGACTGTGCAGCGGAACTCGCTCTCCTCCTGAAGTTTCGGAGCTGCCTCTCGGGCCTCCTCCACGCGGGGCGAAAACTCAGCCCAGAACTCGCTGACAACGGAGTTGTAATCGCGCTTTCCCATTGCGATCTCGTCCAACTCCTCTTCCAGCGAGCTCGTGAATGGAACGGCAACGTAGTCCCCTACGTACTCGACGAGAAGATCGTTGACGAGGAATCCGAGCTCCAACGGAAACAGAGTCCGCTTTTCCTTCTTCACATAGTCTCGCTTAAGCACCGTCTCGACGATCGTCGCGTAAGTGCTCGGGCGTCCTATCCCCTTCTCCTCCAGCGCTCGCACTAAAGATGCCTCGGTGAACCGAGGCGGTGGTTCTGTGAAGTGCTGGTCGGCGGCGACGTCCCTGGCCGGAGGTTGATCGCCGGACGAAAGTTCCGGAAGCGTTCCTTCGGACTCGTCATCCGGCGACGAATTACCGTTCTCGACGGCGGGCCTTCCATAGATGGCAAGATGGCCGGGGAATGCGAGCGACCGCACGCTTGCCACGAATCGGCCCTGCGAAACACTTCCCGCACCCAGTGGAACGGGCGCACCGTTTACCTGTGCGTCCAGCTCTACCCGGACCGTGTCGTACAGGGCGTCCGCCATCTGGCTCGCCACAAATCGCTGCCAGATGAGGCGGTATGCGTTCATCTGGGCACGTGAGAGGATTCCCTGCAACGACTCAGGAGTACGGTTGACTGAGGTAGGCCGGATGGCCTCGTGCGCTTCCTGGGCACCACGGGTTCGAGCCCTGTATGCTCTGGGCTTTTCCGGAACATGTTCTGCGCCCCAACGTCCGCGGATGTAGTTGCGGGCTTCGTCCCTGGCGACCTGGGAAACCGATAGCGAGTCGGTGCGCATATATGTAATCAGCCCGACTGGGCCTTGGCCGGGGACTTCAACTCCCTCATAAAGCTGCTGGGCGATGGCCATCGCTCGCTGCGTCCCCAGCCCCAGCCGGTTGTTTGCGGCTTGTTGGAATGTGCTCGTCGTAAATGGTGGAGCCGGTGACTGGCGCCTGACGCCCTTGTGGGCGTTGGAGACAGTGAACGTTGAATTGCGGAAAGCGGTCGCCAACCGGGTCGCCGATTCGCCGTCCGGGATGGCGGGCGTTCCCCTCTCGGCCGTTGTGCTAGGAGGGGGCCGCATCCAACCTTTGATTGGGCGCCCGTCCGGTCCGGAGAGGCGGTTGAGGTTGGCCGCGAATGTGGAGGTGCCCTGCTCGAGCTGGGCTTCGAGAGTCCAGTACTCGACGGGGTTGAACTGCTGTATCTCTCGCTCTCGTTCCACTACCAGTCGCAAAGCCACGCTCTGGTCGCGCCCGGCTGTTGCAGTCCGAGCGATCTTCTTCTGAACGAACCACGTCAAGGGAAATCCG
>DASCML010000111.1:0-28271 GCA_036010925.1 Dehalococcoidia bacterium
AGGTGAACCCCCAATGACTACCGGTCGCCCTTTAAGCTCTGGATGCTCGCGTCTCGCAAGGGCCACAAGGAAGTCAGGAATGTAGAGACAGGCCACCGTACATGGTGCCTCCGGGATCAGCACCCCCCCTCCCAGAGCAGCATCACAGGCCCCGGCGGAATCTCTCTCGAGCCAGCGCATTTCGCCCTCCGGACTACGGATCCTAGAACAAATATTCTGGATCTAAAAGCGCCAGGAAAAAATTAACCGTGCCGCAAATCGAGGAGATCGCCCGCCATCAGACTCGTACCGGCAGCACCCTCAGCCTCAGTCTGCGCCTTCATCCTCCGAGGCCTTGAGAACCGCGCTGAAAGACGCCATGGCAACCTCGATCTGACCGTCGTCCGGCACCTTTGTCGTCAACGCTTGGAGGGCGATGTTAGGGGCGAACATCGTCCGCACAAACGGACTCTCGCCGAAACGAGCGCCGAACCTCAGCACTTCGTAGCTGATACCGGCGATCGGCGGGACAAGGAACACTCGCGAAGCCACCCTCATCAGCAGCCCTTCGTCCACCAGGATGTCAAACATGAAGAACGTCAGCAGAGCCACGATCACGACCACCAAGAGGAAACTCGTTCCGCAACGCGTGTGTTCCTTCGGATAGTTGCGAATGTTCGCGGGAGTAATCTCGGTGTCTGCCTCATGGGCATGGATCGTCATGTGCTCTGCCCCGTGATACTGGAACACGCGGCGTATGTCGGGCATGAGGCTTATCAACAAGATGTAACCAATGAACAGGCCGAGTCGAACTATGCCCTCCACCCCGACGATCACCCATCTCGAAGCATCGATAAGCTCCAGCAGATTGGCAAGAAGGATCGGCGATGCAAAGAAGACACCCACTACGAACAGGAGGGAGATCGCCATCATTCCCCAGAATATGCCCGCCGGGAACTCGACCGGCTCTCCGTCTTCGTCCTCTTCGCCCTCGATCGCAATGCGGCTTGAAAACGACAGGGCACGCATCCCGAGCGCCAAGGTTTCCCAGAGAACGATAACTCCGCGGAGCAGGGGAACTCTGCGTAGTGAGCCCGTGTACAGGCCGCCGAGTTCCTCGACATGGGTGACGATATGCCCTTTGGGGTGGCGCACAGCGACCGCCATATGCTGAGGCCCGCGAATCATCACACCCTCAAGTATCGCCTGACCCCCGTAGTAGACCTGGGCGGGCCCCATGGGTCTGGCCATCAGCACAGCTCCAAATTCGCGTACAACGACAGAGGGCCGCTTCGGCGGCCCTCTTCAGAACGGGTTGCCGTGTGAACGCGCCCGCGCGACACTTTCATCTACTTCTTTGCAGCGTACCTGCGGTTGAACCGCTCGACGCGGCCGGCGGTATCTACGATTCGCTGCTCGCCGGTGAAGAACGGGTGGCAGGCGCTGCAGACGTCAAGTCGGATCGCCTCTTTGGTCGACCGCGTTTCGATCACGTTCCCGCAAGCGCAGCGGATGGTCGACTCTCTGTATTCGGGGTGGATTTTCTCCTTCACGGGTTCTCCTAGCTAATCGGCGTCGGAAAAACGCTGACTTTCTTCCGACGCCCTTTGGCATGGGACGCAAACTTCACGTGCCCATCGATGAGCGAAAAGATAGTGTAATCGCGGCCGAGCCCAACATTCTCGCCCGGATGGAACCGCGTTCCATGCTGCCGGACGATGATGGTGCCAGGCCTGACCCTCTCGCCGTCATAGTGCTTGATGCCAAGCCGCTGGCCGGCGCTGTCGCGCCCGTTCTTGGAGCTGCTGACGCCTTTTTTATGTGCCATTACTAACCTTTGCTGATCGACTCGACCACGAGACGAGTGAGGTGCTGGCGGTGCCCAACAGTTCGCCGGTACCTGGTCTTGTTCTTGTACTTCATGAACCGCAACTTCGATCCGCGGGTATGGCCGGTGATCCGAGCAGTCATCTTCACTCCCTCGACCGAAGGGGTCCCGACGGTCACGTTATCGCCGTCGAGAAGCATCAGAACCTCGAAGTCAACGGCATCCCCGGCTTCGCCGGAGAGACGGTTCGTCTCGAATTCCATGCCTTCGGCCACACGCACCTGGCGGCCATCGGCACGCACGATCGCTTCCACTTTGCACTCCAATGGGTCCCGAGGGACGAAACTTAAGTCTATGAACGGCTCTCCGCCCGGTCAACGACGGGCCCGGGCTGCATCCTGCCTGGCAATCGCTAGCTATCCGTACTCGCGCTCCGGCCGCCCTCCCAGGCAAGACCTGGCGCCGATCGCGGCTCGAATGTCGGCCGCGTCTCGGGCTCCTCCTCCGACGATGGAGCTGAGGGGGGCGCCGGGCTCGGAAAGTCGGCCGGCGACCACGGCTCCTCCGGGTCGCTGTTCAGCAGCTTGCGCAAAGTATCGCCTTCAAGCGTCTCGACTTCCATGAGGACGTTGACGAGTTTTTCCAACAGCGGTCGCTGCTCTCGTACGATCGTGCGCGCGCGGTCCTGGGCGAACTTGATCAGCTCTCGCACCTCGTCGTCGATTTCTTCAGCAATCTTCTCGCTATAGTTGCGGGCTTCTTAGATCTCGCGGCCGAGGAAGATCATGTCGTCGCTCCGCCCGAACGTCCTCGTGCCCAGCTTGGCACTCATCCCCCAGCGAGTCACCATCGCCCTCGCGATGTTCGTCACCTGTTCGATGTCGTTTGAAGGACCGGTCGAGGCCTCACCGTAGATCAGCTCCTCGGTCGCATGTCCCGCCAGGGCAGCGGTGAGCTGATCCTTGAACATACTGGGCGTGCGGTAGTGAGTGTCTTCGTCAGGAAGAAATCTCGTGTAGCCGCCGGCCATTCCCCGGGAGATGATCGTGACTTTGTGAGGCGGATCGTGGTGCTCGAGGAAGTGGGCAACGATGGTGTGCCCCCCTTCGTGGTAAGCGGTTAGTTTCTTCTCGTGCTCGGTCATCACGCGGCTCTTCCGCTCGGGACCGGCGATAACCCTATCGACCGCCTCTTCGAATTCGGACATCGTGATGACCTTCTTATTCCTGCGAGCCGCCAGGATTGCGGCTTCGTTGACGAGGTTCGCCAGATCAGCCCCGCTGAATCCGGGAGTCGACTTGGCAAGAACGGTGCGCTTCACATCATCATCGATCGGCTTGCCCTTGAGGTGGACGTTAAGAATCGCCTCTCGGCCTTTGACGTCTGGAGCGTCAAGGATCACCTTCCGGTCGAAACGACCGGGCCTCATCAGCGCCGGGTCGAGAATGTCCGGCCTGTTGGTGGCGGCAATCACAATCACGTTGGTGCCGGTATCGAACCCATCCATCTCAACCAAGATCTGGTTGAGTGTCTGCTCGCGCTCGTCGTGACTCCCTCCCAGTCCAGCACCGCGCTGGCGGCCGACTGCGTCGATTTCGTCTATGAACACGATACAGGGGGCGTTCTTCTTCGCCTGTTCGAACAGGTCACGGACCCGGCTGGCGCCTACACCCACGAACATTTCGACGAACTCTGAGCCCGAGATGCTGAAGAACGGCACGCCCGCTTCGCCGGCGACGGCGCGGGAGAGCAGAGTCTTCCCGGTGCCAGGGGGACCGATGAGCAGTACACCCTTGGGAATTCGCGCCCCGAGGGCAGCGAACTTCTCCGGGTACTTGAGGAATTCGACAACCTCCTCGAGCTCTTCTTTGGCCTCATCGACCCCGGCAACATCGCTGAACGTCACGGTCACCTTGGTGCCGGTGAAAAGCCGTGCTCGACTCTTGCCGAAGCTCATCGCCTGGGAGTTGGACCCCTGGGCCTGCCGCATGATCAACAGGAGGAATGCTCCGAACAGGAGGAATGGAAGCAGATTAAGGAGAAGCCCAAGCCATGGCCCGAAGCCCCCGGACTCCTTGTATTCGAGGTCAACTGCTGCAGTCCCTGAGCCAACTCCAGTGCGGCTAATGGCCACGTTGTTGCTAAGAAGCAGAGTCTCGATCTCAGTGTTGGGGCCGACTTCGGCCTCTTTGACAATCGGGTTACCGTTGTTACCTGACTGAAGGAACGTGATCTTCAGATCCTTGCCATCGACCACGATCTCTCTTATCTCGCCGTTCTGAGCGCTCTGTAGCACCTCTCCAATTGAGATCGTCTCGTTGCCTCCTCCTCCAGAGAAGAACGCGAAACCGATCGCAATAACTGCGACGAGAATCAGAAGATAGAAGAAACTGTTGCGTAGCCAGCGTGAATACACGGCAACTCCGAACACAAAACAGACGGCAGCGCCGTCTTCATTGACTATAACAGATTATCGACACCCTCAGCTGTGCGCGTAATGTGGCCTAGACCGGAGTCACTGGGACACAGGGGCTGTTTTTCAGGCCGTCTCAGCAAACCGTCGCCCGGCCAGCTAGGCTGGATCCTCGGGAGGACCAGCCTCATGTCGATTGAACAAGGCCAGGCCGCTCCGGCCTTCACACTGCGAAACCGCAACCGAGAAGAGGTCACGCTCGGTTCATACGAGAGTAAGCATCTGGTGCTCGCCTTCTACCCGCTCGCGTTCACTGGCGGTTGAACGAATGAGATGAGCGCCTACCGCGACAGACTTCATCTGTTCGAGGCGGCGAATGCCCAGGTGCTGGGCATCAGTGTTGATTCATTCGCAGCAGTGGGAGAGTTCGAGGATAAGATCTCTGCGGAGTTTCCGCTTCTCAGTGACTTTCCCAGCAACCAGGCCGGCAAAGACTACGGCGTCTACAACGAGCAGTTTGGCATCCATAACCGCGTCACCGTTGTGGTCGACAGCGACCGAATCGTGCAGGACGTCCACATCGAACCAGCGGACATGGAGTCCCACCCGAAACGCGCGCTCGAGGTCCTCAAAGGGTTGGGCGACAAGAGCTGACGCGGGGCGCATCGTCGGCCGGGAATCGTCACCGTTAGTCCCGGCGCGTGGGATTGGACATACGAGCCTGCACCGCCCTGCCGAACTGGACGGCCTAGGCGGCAGAATCTCTTCGGGGAATTCGAGCGCTTGTGGACCCAGATGTCCGCCAGGTGTTTCGAGGTGACCCCGAGGACGGGGTCGCCCCCCAGGGGTAGCGGAGAAACCTCCGGACGAGACTCTGGAGATCGAAGCAGCCGAACCATCGCTCGGAAAACTCCGGTGTCGCCCGTCAGGAGTGCGGCTTCGATCACGGCGATTCGCCTGCCCTTGCAGATGAGGCGGGACATGGCCTTGAGCGGCTTCGCCGGTACCGGGCGAAGGAGGTCGACGGTAAGCCAGCTGACGTTGAGATGACTGTCGTGGGTCGCGTGGGTTACCTCGCAAACAAGCAGTCCCGCCGGCGAACCTCCATGGAGGAGTCCTTCCCTCCATGGGTCAAGAGCGAGTTCAGCAGGTACAAAACACCACGATCGGGCGCGAAGATGCTGCTGCTCACCGAGCTATCTACGGGGCTGAGATAGCCTGCATCAACTGAAGCGAAGGACGATCTCGCGTGGGCAGGGGGTTGATCGGAAGGCACCATCTGGACAGATGATCTGCCGATGTCGGTCACCAGGGTCACCTCTCACTGGCTGTTCTCCCGTTACCCGTTGCCCCTGGGGGGCGCCGTATTTCTGCTCCAAGTCGCCCTCGGGCTGATCCTCTTCGCGACCTTCCAGGACTACGTCCCAAGGAAGTTGGAGGTTGGCGCCGCCTGGCCAGGGTATCTTCTCGCCGCTTACGGAGCCGGACGTTTCTTGTTCGAGGCACCCACAGGAGCAATCAGCGATCGGGTCGAGCGCAAAGTGGGCCTGCTGATCGGGTTCGTCCTCATGATTCCCGCAATCGTCCTGATGGCCGGTGTGAACAGCAGGTATGTGTTCCTCTTCTGCGCTGCCTTACTGGGCCTCGGTACATCCTTTATCTGGCCGGCCACCTACGCTATCGCGGCCGACCTCTACCCAGCCGCCCGGCGAGGTAAGGTCATTGGGTTCCTCAACGTCGGCCAACTCGCGGGCTTCGGAATCGGAGCACTGGGCGGTGCTCAGATCGTCAATCACGTCACGTGGGAGCAGTTTGTGCTCGCCCTGGTAGCCATCTCCCTGGCGACGGCAGCGACAGCCATCGGCGTACCGAGCTACCGGGGCCAGGGCTGGCTTAAATCCGTTCCCCGGGAGACGGAGGCGCGGCTCAAGGATGTCCTCTCGCTGCGGCTCGTTCTCCTCAGCGGAATCATCCTCGCCAGCAGCACGAGTCTAGCGATCATACTTCCTGCCATCCGTCCTTACGGGACAGAACAACTTGGCATCGAGTTCTCAGAGCTGACGGTGGCCCTCATCCCCGCGATTATCGCTAGCCTCGTTCTCTATGTTCCGGCGGGACACTTGGCCGATCGCCTGGGCAGAGCCTTCCCTTACCTCCTCGGGCTTGGATTGCTGGCAGGCGGTCTCCTCTGGCTAGCTGAGACCACTGCCGTTTCCGTCGCAATGATTGGCGCAGCCGTGGTGTTTTCCGGCAACGTCTTCATCGTTCCGGCATCGACCGCCGCCGTCATGGACCTCGCGCCGGAAACGTATCGGGGCACTCTGATCGGCCTCAACGTAGCCCTCACGGGCCTGGGGCTCACGATCGGGCCCGCGATTGGCGGCCCTGTCGCTGAGTATGCAGGCCCGGACATGGCCCTCAGGGTCGCCGCCTTCGTCGCGCTGGGGACTGCGGCAGCTCTCTTCGCCTACAGTCGCGTCTTCCGGATGCACCCAATCGTATGACCGGTCGACTCGGCGGAATCAGCTCTCGTCGACGGTTAGCGAATTGATCGTCACCGGGTCGAGCGGGCGATCGTTCGCGCCAGTCGGGGCGGTTGCAATCGCGTCCAGCGCAGACTCACCATCCGTAAGCTTTCCGAAGATCGTGTAGCTGGGCGGAAGCGCTACATCGGCGTGGCAGATGAAGAACTGGCTTCCGTTCGTGTTAGGTCCCGCGTTGGCCATGGCCAGCGTACCCCTGGAGTACTGTTTGTCGACGGGCTCATCGGCGAATTGATAGCCGGGCCCACCGCGGCCAGTGCCTTCCGGATCGCCCCCCTGGATCATGAATCCATTGATGGTGCGGTGGAAGATAACGCCGTCGTAGAAGCCTTCACCTGCCAAGAACGCAAAGTTGTTCACTGCCAACGGCGCTTCCCCCGGGAACAGGTCGAGCGTCATCGAGCCAGCAGTCGTGTCGATGGAGGCAACGTAGCTCTTCTCCGGGTCGATGGTCATCGGGGGCGGTGCATCGAACTTTTTCATCTGGACTCCAAGTAACTGTTTCCCTCAGACTATCGGACCGGCCACGGTTGCGCCCGGTCACCATCGCCAGAGGGCTTCTTTGGCCAGGCTGAGCGCGTAAGATGCCGAGCCGGACTGCGACGGAGGCTGAACTCCAATAAACCTCACTGACTTCATACGCTCGGTTCCCGACTTTCCCATCCCGGGGATTCTCTTTCGGGACATCACACCGTTGCTGGGAGACGCGGGCGCGTTTCAGGTCGCACTTGACGAGCTCGAGTCGGTGACGCGGCCCGCGGAGCCTGACGTCATAGTAGGCATTGAGTCCCGCGGATTTCTCTTCGGCGCACCACTGGCCGACCGGATGGGCCTCCCCTTCGTACCGGTCAGGAAGCGGGGCAAACTGCCGGCCGGAAAGATATCAGTCGAGTACTCTCTCGAATACGGCAACAATCATCTGGACATTCACGAAGACGCGATGGACGCCGGGCACAGGGGCTTCATTATCGATGACCTGCTCGCAACAGGTGGCACAGCGCGTGCGACCGCGAAACTGGTAAAGCTCGTCGGCGGCGTTGTAGCTGGCTTCGGCTTCCTCGTGGAGCTGAGCGAACTCCGAGGCCGCGAGGCACTCGCCGAATACAGCGTTTCCTCCATAATCCGTTACTGAATCGGGGAACAGTTTGACCATTGTTGTTGACGGAAGGCCGGTCAGGTTCGGCCTCTGGTATGACTTCCGAAACCCGACGGATTGGGAGCGCCCGTTCGACTCTCTCTACGCCGAGACGCTCGAACACATCCTAGCGGCTGAGGAACTCGGCTTTGATGATATTTGGACCAGTGAGCACCACTTCATCAAAGATGGCTATTCTCCTTCCCTCCTCCCGATTTGTGCCGCCATCGCAGCCCGGACCGAGAGGGTCCGCATCGGCACGAACGTGCTTCTTCTTCCCCTCCATGACCCGCTGAGGGTGGCCGAAGACGCCGCCACCGTGGCCGTCATATCGGGTGGCCGCTTCGACCTCGGTGTGGCCAACGGCTACCGGGTCGGTGAATTCGAAGGCATGCATATCGACCGCAGGACCAGGGCAGCCCGCATGGAGGAAGCGGTTCAGGTGATTCACCGGTCCTGGGAACCCGGTTCGTTCAGCTTTGCCGGGACTCACTACAACTACACGGATGTCGACGTCACTCCGAAGCCGGTGCAACGACCGGCTCCTCTGTGGATGGGAGGCTTTGCCGACGCGGCCGTCCGGCGGGCAGGGCGAATCGCCGACGGCCTCCTCGCCGCGGCGAACGTCGTGCCGCTCTATCTCGAGGCGCGAAAAGCGGCGGGTCGGGACAATGGTCCCGACCGAATCGCTCTCTCGTTACCATGGGTCGCTATCTCGGAAAGTCCGGATGAAGACTGGGAGAAGCTCGTCCCATATGTCTTCTACCAGCGGCGTCTTTACGCAACCTGGTTCTCCGAGGCGGGCACACCGATTTTCGGAAATATTCCCGAATCGATTGAGGATGTGCGCGACCGGTCGGCCGACGCGGTGGTCACCCCAGAGAGAGCGGCGGAGATCGTGAGCAACCTTTGCCGGCGTGTGCCCGTCACCCACCTTTACTGGTGGGCTGTTCCGCCAGGCGTCCCACCCACCCAGATGCTCACTTCAGCCACGCTGTTCATGGAGAAAGCGGCGCCTCTGATCGCCAAAGTGATCCCGGGAAGATGCCGGTAGACTGTCAGCATGGAAGAGGTGCGCCCATTCAGGCTTGGGCCCGGCCCAACACTCAAGATCCTAGACCAGACGCTTCTGCCCGAGACCGAAACCTGGCTCGAAGTCGAAGAACTGGAGACCCTCTGCGAGGCGATTCGTTCTCTGCGCGTAAGAGGGGCCCCGCTCCTTGGCACCATGGGAGCCCTGGGCATGGCTATCGCGGCTTCGAGCGGGATGACCACCGCCAGCCAGCTCGCGTTGGCGGGCACCGCACTTAAGGCCACGAGGCCGACCGCGGTGGACCTCGAATGGGCGGTGGATCGAGCAATCGCCGTGGCCAAGGACCTGTCACCAACAAGCCGCCCCGCGGCGCTCTGGGAGCATGCCATGGCGATCGTTGAGCTGCGGGACCGGCAGGACCGGGCAATAGCCGAGCTGGGAGCCCCTCTCATCTCCGGGACCGTCCTGACTCACTGCAACGCCGGAGCCCTAGCCACCGGAGGAATCGGCACCGCCCTGGGAATTGTCCGGGTGGCCTGGGAACGGGGGCAAGTCGAACGGTGTTACTGCACTGAGACACGTCCGCTTCTGCAGGGCGCTCGACTCACTACCTGGGAACTCACGAAGATTGGGATACCGACAACACTGCTGCCCGACACAGCGGCTGGAGCGCTGATGGCATCAGGCGCCGTGGGCGCAGTCATCACGGGTGCAGACCGGATTGCAGCGAACGGTGATTCGGCCAATAAGGTCGGAACCCTCCAGCTGGCGCTTGCGGCCGCCCGCCATGGAGTCCCCTTCTACATAGCCGCGCCCACGTCGACCATCGACCGCAATAGCCCCGACGGAGCATCCATCCCTATCGAACATCGGGCACCTGAAGAGGTAGGGGGATTCGCCAACGAACGCTGGGCACCGGAGGGGATCGAGGCTTACAACCCGGCCTTCGACATCACGCCCGTCGACCTAATAACCGCCATCATTACCGAATACGTTGTTCACAAAGACCCCTCTCGCGGGGGCATCGCCAGCTCCTGACAGGCCGACCAACGCGCACAGTTCCTTTAGACTTGCGGCTCAGTCCTACGAGCGGAGCGTAGCTTTTGGTAGCGACAATTAGGCTGGCGGTCATCGGAGGATCCGGGTTCTACGAGATGCCCGGCCTGACCGACGTTCGGGAAATTCGGCCCGACACGCCGTTCGGACCACCCAGCGATGCAATCCGAGTGGGGCGCATCTCTGGGGAAGATGTGGCCTTCCTCGCGCGCCATGGCCCGGGACACCGATTACTGCCATCGGAACTCCCTCAGCAGGCCAACGTCTGGGCATTGAAGTCTATTGGCGTCGAACGCATTCTGTCGGTCTCCGCCGTCGGAAGCTTGAGGGAGGCCTATCGGCCTCTCGACCTAGTAGTACCGGACCAATTGATCGATCGAACACATGGGCAACGTCCAGCCACCTTCTTTGGGAAAGGCGTGATCGCCCACATCGCGATGGCCGACCCGTTTTGTCCGTCCCTCCGCCTGCTGGTTGTCGAGGCTGCCGACGCAACCGACGCCAACGTCCACGATGGCGGCACCTACACGGTCGTCGAGGGGCCCGCCTTCGGCACTCGAGCTGAGAGTCATCTCTATCGTTCGTGGGGCGCGAGCGTGGTAGGAATGACAGCGTTGCCGGAAGCAAAGCTCGCTCGCGAAGCGGAAATTTGTTACACCACCCTCGCTTCAGTAACTGACTATGACTCTTGGCACGAATCCGAGGACGCTGTTACAGCGGAAACGGTCTTCACGGTTCTGAAACACAACGTCGAAGTGAGCCAAGAGGTGGTGCGTCGGCTGGTCGCCCGGCTCGCCGAATCCGACCCGGGGCAGTGTGATTGCACGACTTCACTGGACGCTGCCCTGGTGACAGCACCGGCAGCGATTCCAGCCGCTGCCGCCGAGAGACTAGCACCCATCCTTACGAGGGTGCTTGGGGCAGGCGAATGACACTCCTAGTTTCGGGCTGGGTCGCAATCGATGAGATCGAAACGCCATTCGGCAAGGCCGAGGGGCAACTCGGAGGGTCCGCCACGTGTGCGGCACTCGCCGGTGCACTGTTCACGGACGTGAGGTTGCTAGCCGCAATTGGCTCTGATTTCCCCGCAGATGAGCGGGACAAGCTTATGGATCGGAACATCGACCTTGAAGGGCTGAACACGGTACCTGGCCTCACCAGCCGCTGGGGCGGCCGTTACCACTATGACATGAACACACGGGACACTCTCTACACGAATCTAGGGGTAAACGCGGACTGGACGCCGGAACTGCCCGCCGGCTGGGAAGGATCGTCTACCGCTTTCTTAGCGGCCGCGGACCCGCTGTTGCAACGCAACCTTTTGAGCATGCTCGATAACCCCCTGGCGACAATGGTGGACACCATCAAGTTCTTCATTGAAAGCGTCCCTGACGAATTCCTAGAAACCATTGGCCAGTCCACCTTCGTGAGTGTCAATGACAGCGAAGCCCGCGAACTGACATCCATGCCGAGCGTTGCCCGCGCAGCCCGGGCCCTCCTAGACCACGGCCCCGAGGGGATCGTAGTGAAGCTCGGGGAGTACGGAGCCTCCTTTGTTAGCCGAGAGCAATACTTCGTTGCGCCCGGCTACCCGCTGGAGGAGGTAGTGGACCCAACTGGCGCCGGTGATGCGTTCGCCGGCGCGTTCCTCGGTTACCTTGATGCCGTCGAAGGCACGGAAAACGGGCACATTCGGCGTGCGATGATTTACGCTTCAACCGTGGCATCTTTTCAGGTCGAGGATTTCGGACCGGCTCGACTCCTCCACCTGACACGCCAAGAAGTCGATAATCGATACCGCGAATTCCGTGCCCTGACGCACTTTGAAGTCGATTGATGGCCGAGCAGGAACTGCGGAGCGGACTTGGGAGAGCGAAGCTCGACTACATCGTCACGACCATCGACGACCCGGGCCACGTCCGGGAATTGCTCAGGCCTCGCGTCGAATACACAGCCTACGCCTTGGGACAGCTCGAGCCGGGCCTGGTCGAAAAGGCCCACTGGTACTCGGCAAGGGGAGACAGCGGTACAGGCATCACCGTTCACAGTCACGGGGGCCTGGGAAACGCAACCCTGGTTGCGGGTGATCCCGGCGCAGTGGCTGCCATTCTCAGCCTCTACCCGGGAGCCTCCCAGACCTATGTCACATTCCAGCCGCAGCACGACGAGGCAATGCGTTCCGTGTATTGGCTGTCGAATCACATCCCAATGATTCGCATGGCGGTGAGTCGAGAAAACTTCGTCGCCGCGGCCGGTGCGACGGTCGGACTGACGGGCTCAGATATCCGCCGCATCAACGGGCTCTACAGCTCAGGCGGGGGCCCAAGCTACTACTCCCCGGAACATATCGATTCGGGCGTATACCAGGGCGTTAGTGTGGAGGGGAGACTCGTGGCAATCGCGGGAACGCACGTTGTATCGCGGTCTGAGGGTGTTGCCGTTGTCGGCAACGTGTTGACGCACCCGGCACACCGCAATCGCGGATATGGGCGGCTCGCAACGAGCGCGGTTACCGAGCGGCTGCTCAGGCTCTGCCCAGACATCGTGCTCACAGTCGATCCACACAACAAACCGGCGATTAGAGCCTATGAGCGTCTTGGCTATCGGGAAGCTTGTCAGCTTATCGAGTCGACCGCCCGGCGACGCGACCTGACCGGAATACAGTCGATGCTACGCCGCGCAGTGGCATCGATTCGCGGCCGGAAATACGGTGGCTCCTTCGTATCTCGCTCGCTTTAGCGAGCGAAGGGTCCGTCTCGCCCGGGTTTGCCCCAGCAGCTAGGGTAGAGCGACGTACCCAACGTCGACGGGATTCCCAAATCCTCAAAGTCCACCTTCACGGAGCCTCACTATGCCAATTCCATCCGACATCGCCAATCCCTCCCTGGCCCACGAAGGTGTCCGGCGGATCGAATGGGCGGCCAGGGAAATGCCGGTGCTTCGACTAATTCGGGAGCGATTCCAAAAGGAGAAGCCGCTGCGAGAGGTGAGGATGACGGCCTGCCTCCATGTGACGACGGAGACCGCCAATCTCGCGCTCGCTCTTGGGGATGGAGGCGCCGACGTTCGCATTTGCGCTAGCAATCCGTTGTCCACACAGGATGCTGTCGCGGCCGCGCTGGTCGAGGAATATGGAGTATCGGTCTTCGCTATCCACGGCGAGGATTCGGAGACTTACTACAAGCACATTAACCAGGCGTTGGACCACCGACCGCAGATAACCATGGACGACGGGGCGGATGTGGTCGCTACTGTGCACAAGGACCGGCGTGAACTCCTCGAGGGCATCGTCGGCGGATCTGAAGAAACAACAACGGGCGTGATTCGCTTGAAGGCGATGGCCGCGGATGGAGCCCTAGGTTATCCGATCGTCGCGATTAACGAGTCGGATACCAAGCACCTGTTCGACAACCGCTACGGTACCGGTCAATCGACCCTCGACGGCATCATCCGCGCCACCAACGTGTTGCTCGCTGGCAAGGTGCTGGTGGTAGCCGGGTATGGCTGGTGCGGCCGCGGCGTCGCCAGCCGCGGCCGCGGCCTGGGAGCCCAGGTCGTCGTAACTGAGGTCGACCCTGTCAAGGCTCTTGAAGCGGTCATGGACGGATTCCGAGTGATGCCTATGGCCGAGGCTGCTGCCATCGCGGACATCGTCGTGACCCTCACTGGAGACTGCAACGTGATTGACCGCCCCCACCTCGAGGTGATGAAAGACGGGGCGTTGGTCGCGAACAGCGGGCACTTCGATGTGGAGATCAACCTCAAAGAGCTCGAAGCGATGAGCGAAGGACGACGAGTGGCCCGGCCACATGTCGAAGAGTTCCGGCTCCAGGATGGGCGTCGCATCTTTCTTCTAGGGGAGGGCCGCCTGATAAACCTGGCGGCTGCTGAAGGGCACCCGGCGGCCGTCATGGATATGTCGTTTGCTAACCAAGCGCTTGGCAGCGAATGGATCACAAACAATCACACCACCCTTGAGAAGCAGGTGTATGAGCTGCCACCCGAGGTCGACGAGGAGATCGCCCGCCTTAAGCTTCATGCCATGGGTGTGGGGATCGACTACCTGACCGAGGAGCAGAAACGGTATCTGTCGAGCTGGCAGGTCGGCACGTAGCAGCGACTGGCGAACCATTCACGCCTCCAGACCGCCGAGATAGGATCAGCTGGTGCCTTCCAACGTTCTGGTGACTAACGACGACGGCATCGACTCGCCCGGGCTCTGGGCCCTGGCGCGAGCCGTCGCACCCTTCGCCGACAAGCTCTACATCGTCGCCCCCTCGGTGAACCAAAGCGCCGTTGGCGTCGGCGGACGCGACCGTCAAAGCGTGGCACATCAATGGCACGCCAGGCGATTGCGTAATGATCAGCCTCAGGCGGATCGTCCGCCACTGGTTCGGCGTGATCGTTTCGGGCATAAACCGGGGAGCCAACCTCGGAAACGACATCCTCGCAAGCGGGACCGTGGGAGGTGCCCTCCAGGGACACTTTCGCGGACTGACATCGATGGCCTTCTCGTAATCTCTCGATCGGGACGACGTCGACTGGCCCGTCGCAGAGCGCGTGGCCATCGAAATACTTAGGACTCAGTTCGAGGCGCCATTGCCAGAGGAAATCTGGCTCAAGGTCACCATTCCCAACATCCCCTTCGACCAGATCCGGGGAACCCTTGTCACGCGTATGGGTCGCTCCGGGTATCTGCGACTGGACAAGGTCGCCGACAATACGGCGGTCGCCAAACACCAAGACGATCTTCACACACATCCCGATACCTAGGCGTTGATGCACGGATATGTGAGCGTCAGCCCACTTCATTCGAACCTCACCGACCACTGACTTCTGGATGTCCTTGCGGAGAAACTCAATGCCACCCGGGCCCGCTGAACACAGCTGCAGAAGCGCCGGTGAGATAGTCGCCGCGCCGGTCCTACTGCTAGGATTGGTGAGGCGTCAAGAGGGTGTGACACCCGGCAACCTAGTATTGCCTCCAAGGTGCCGATGTGACGAGGCCCGCAGCCTTCACCGGCGAGCGGGCAACAAAAGGCGGGTTGTATACTCGCCCCTCCCTTCCGAGGGGTACCGACGTCGAGCGAGCGCGGCCCCTCCACAGGGCCGCTATTTTCCGGCCCGGAAATTTCGAGGTGCAAAGTGGCAGAACGACGATTGTTGACATCCGAATCCGTCACCGAGGGCCACCCGGACAAGATCTGCGACCAGATCTCCGACGGCGTTCTCGACGCAATCTTCACCAACGACCCCGCGGCGCGGGTTGCCTGCGAAACCGCAATCACCAACGGATTGGTCTTAGTGACCGGCGAGATCACAACCTCGTCATACGTTGATATTCCGGCAATTGTTCGGAGCACCATCCGCAAAATCGGCTATGTTTCGTCAGAGATAGGCTTCGACGCGGACACGTGCGGCGTCATCACCGCGATCAGCGAGCAGTCGCCCGACATCAGCGCAGCCGTGCGAACGGGAATCGATGCCGGTGCGGGCGACCAGGGGATGATGATCGGTTTTGCGTGCGACGAGACGCCAGAGCTGATGCCGTTAACGATATCGCTTGCTCACCGGCTCGCGCGGAGACTGGACCAGGCCCGGAGAAACGGCGAACTCGCGTGGCTGCGGCCGGACGGTAAGTCTCAGGTTTCCATCGAGTACGACGAGGACTGGAAGCCGCTGAGGGCCGAGGCCATTGTGATTTCCACACAGCATGCCCCGGATGTTGACTTCGCAACAATCCAGAGTGACGTTCGCGGCCACATCATTGACATGATCCTGGACCCGACTCTGCTCGACGCGAACACAAAAGTCCTTATCAACCCCTCTGGACGCTTCGTCGTCGGTGGTCCGAAAGGAGACGCGGGTCTCACCGGGCGAAAGATCATCGTCGACTCCTATGGCGGAATTGCCAGGCATGGCGGGGGAGCCTTCAGCGGCAAGGACCCTTCGAAGGTTGATCGCTCGGGCGCCTACGCCGCTCGCTGGGTGGCCAAGAACATCGTTGCTGCCGGCCTGGCCAGACGCTGCGAAGTGCTGGTCTCGTACGCGATCGGTGTGGCCGAGCCAACCTCTATCGGTATTGAGACCTTCGGCACAGGTAACGTCCCCGATGCCGCGATTCTCGCCGCGGTGCGGAAGCACTTCGATCTCAGACCGGGGGGCATAGTGCGCGACCTCGATTTGCTCCGTCCGATCTACAAGCAGACATCCACATACGGTCATTTCGGACGTGACGATCTCCACCTCCCCTGGGAGAGCACTAGCCGGGCTGCCGAGGTCGCAGCCACCGCCGGTCTCCCTGGCTGAGGCATGGACGCCATCATCCTTGTTGGGGGAATGGGAACCCGCCTTCGACCGCTCACGGCAGATCGGCACAAGAGCCTTCTGCCGATCTGCAACCGGCCGGTGTTCGACTACCTGCTCGAGTGGGCTATAGAGGGCGGCATCACCAGGGCTGTGCTGGCGATCGGACGGGCCAACGAAGACCTCGCAGCCGCCTACCCCAGCGGCGATTGGCAGGGGCTCGAGCTGCTCCCCGTGTTCGAGACTGAGCCCCTGCAGTCCGGCGGTGCCATCAGAAACGCGGTCTCCCAAGCCCAGGTTAAAGGGCGCTTCGTGGTGCTCAATGGCGACATCCTCACGGACTTTTCGCTAGCTGGAATGGTCGCCTCTCACTCCACATCCGGAGCGGAGCTGAGTATCGCGCTGCATGCAGAAGATGACGCTCGACAGTACGGCGTTGCTACCGTTGACGGAGAAAGCATGATCAGGCAATTCGTCGAGAAATCGCCGGAGCCGCCGTCGAACCTCGTGAACGCCGGAGCCTGGGTTTTCGAACCACAACTTGTCGAGCGCATACCGGCTGGTGCTGTTCGCGTGGAGGAAACTCTATTCCCGGATCTGGTTGAAACCGGGGGTCGGGTTCTCGGTTATCTCTTCGAGGGCCTCTGGGCCGACATCGGAACTTCTTCGCGTTACCTTTCAGCCACGCTTGAAATGTTGGACAGAGGACACCCTGGTCTCGGAGATTCGATCGTAATCGGCGAGGGGGCCACGGTGCAAAGGTCAGCTCTGGGCGCCCGGTCTGCTGTCGGCGCCGGGGCTAGGGTTCTCGACTCAGTTCTCTGGGAGAATGTCACGGTCGGGGCTCACGTGTCGATCCAACGCTCGGCAATCGCCAACGACGCGTCCGTGGGCGATGGAGCGCAATTAGTGGGATGCGTACTTGGCCCGCGCACTCGGATAGCACCCGGAGCCGTGGTCCCGCCCGGCACAACGGTTGAAGCAGAGGGTGAGTTTGGAATGAGCGATGACTGAGAACCCGGTGAAGTTCGGTACTGACGGCTGGCGAGCGCTCATCGGCGATACGTTCACGTTCGAGAACGTTCGAGCCTGCGCCCAGGCCACAGCCGAGCACTTCGCGGAGAGCAGGGGCACCGCACATCCGCTGGTCGTCGGCTGGGACACACGCTTCCTCTCCCAAGACTTCGCCTCGGAGGTGGCCGGGATCCTCGCCGGCAACGGCTTCGCCGTGGAGCTGGCGGACCGGCCCGCCCCAACGCCCGCGCTTAGCTACCGGGTGGTCGAGACTCAAGCGGCCGGGGGCGTGATGGTCACCAGCAGCCACAACCCCGCGAGGTGGAACGGGATCAAAGTGAAACCACACTACGGCGGCTCAGCCAGCCCAGAAGTTGTCGCAGACATCGAACGCAGGGTCCCGAGGTTGCTCCGCGACCCGAGCCTCATAAGAGACAGGCCAGCTGATTCAGTGGCTCGATTCGACCCGGTACCGGGCTACCTCGCAGCACTCGCCGAGAAGGTCGATATTGATCGGATCCGTAGCGCCGGCTTACGTATCTCCTACGATCCCATGTATGGAACGGGTGCAGGACTCCTTGAGGCACTGGTCGAAGGAGGGAGCACCCGCGTGATCACTCTGCACAGCGAAAGAAACCCGGCCTTCCCTGGCCTGCGGGCCCCGGAACCCATCGAGGCGAACCTCGGGGAACTGCTGAAGCTCACTGGCGAGGGTGAGTTCGCCGTCGGGATTGCGAACGATGGTGATGCAGACAGGCTGGGAGTCGTCGACGAACGCGGCAGATACCTCGATCAACTGCGCGCATTCGCCCTCCTCGTGAATTACATGCTCAATGTCCGGGGGCTAAGGGGACCGGTGGTGAAATCGCTGACCACCACCGCAATGGCCCAATCTCTCTCCGACCACTATGGGGTCCCCTGTATCGAAACACCGGTGGGCTTCAAGCACATCGGCCCGATCATGATGGAGCGGGACGCGCTCATCGGCGGAGAGGAAAGCGGAGGCTATGGGTTCCGCGGTCATCTCCCCGAAAGAGATGGGCTGCTCGCGGCCCTGTTCCTCCTCGATTATATCGCGTCGACGGGACGCACACCTTCCGAGCTCGTGGAGGATGTGTTCGCTATCACCGGCCCTCACTTCTACAAGCGGCTGGACTTCGAACTGGATCCCGGGGCCAGCGAATCGGTGCGAGCGCGACTTGATGCGGCGAAGCCTAGCGAGGTGGCCGGTAGAGAGGTTACTGAGGCCGACCAACTGGACGGCTGGCGCTTCAAGTTCGAGGGAGGATGGCTTCTCTTCCGACTGTCGGGCACAGAACCACTTCTGCGCATCTACACCGAGGTCGACGACGAATCATGTGTCGAACCGGTGCTCGCAGCCGGGACTCGTCTGGCTGGATACTAGGGGTCCAGCCTGCGTTTAGCCTCCGAGGGATTTGACCGTCGGAATCGGACGACTGCTCGTCCGGTATTGCCGCTTCCCGGCTTCGAGGAGATCGTTACCGTTTGAGTCGTTGACCACGATCACAGGGAAGCCTTCAACCTCGACCCGCCGGATCGCCTCAGTCCCGAGATCTTCGAAGGCAACAACATCCACTTTCTTGATGTGCCTGTTGAGAAGTGCACCGGTGCCACCGACGGCGATGAAATAGACGGCGTTGTGCTCTCTTATAGCTTCGCGCACCGTTGGCCCGCGGCCACCTTTCCCGATGAAACCTTTCACTCCGAGTTCCAGCATTCGGGGCGTGTACGGATCAATTCGCATGGAGGTCGTAGGCCCGGCGGAGCCGATGACCGCGCCCGGACGAGGAGGCGTCGGCCCAACGTAGTAGATGACCTGACCGTCGACGTCGACCGGCAGAGGTTCTCCACGATCGGCGAACTCGATCAGGCGTTTGTGGGCGGCATCCCGCGCCGTGTAGATGACGCCGCTGATTCTGACGTGGTTGCCGGCCTTGAGACTGCTGATCGCGGCATCCTTGAGTGGAGTGGTAAGGGAAATGCTATCAGCCATGGGTCAATCCTCCAGCGAGTCGAGAGCGAGTGAATGAGCATGTCTACAGCACCGCTCCCTTTGTCCTCGCACTGTGGCACTGAATGTTCACAGCCACGGGGAGGGCCGTGATGTGCGTTGGGTGCGTATCGGCGAAGACCGTTAGCGCAGTTGTTGAGCCGCCCACCGCCTGTGGGCCCACCCCGAGGGCATTCACGGCCTCCAGAATTTCGTCCTCGAGCACCGCCACCTCTTCGTCCGAATGACGGCTTCCGATCTTGCGGAAGAGGGAGTGCTTGGCCATCGCCATCGCCTTCTCAGCGGTGCCTCCGATGCCCACTCCAATGACCAGGGGTGGACAGGGATTGCCTCCCGAAAGGTCGACCGTCTCACAAACGAAATCGATGACTGCGGGCTTCCCCGTGCCGGGAAGGAAATTCTGGTACCGGGACATGTTTTCGCAACCACCACCTTTCGGCATGAACTGGATGCGGAGCTGGTCTCCAGGAACTATCTCCGTGTGTATCACGGCCGGCGTGTTGTCACCGGTGTTTGCGCGAGCGCTGAATGGCCGCGCGGCAATGGACTTGCGGAGGTAACCCTCGCCGTATCCCTGGCGAACTCCTTCGTTGACTGCATCGTAGAGGAAACCACCGGCGACATGTGCGTCTTGGCCCAGCTCAAGATGTACAACGGCCGTACCTGTGTCCTGACAGAGGGGCAGCATGCGGTCGCGGGCAAGCTGGGCGTTTTCGAGGATCTCATCGATGATCTGGACGCCAAGCTCGGACTTTTCCGTTTCTCGGGCGGACTTGATCGCGCCTTCGACATCGTCGGGAAGGAAATGGGCGGCCTCTACCGCCAAACGAGCGACGGTCTCTGTTATCTGCGAAGCTGAAATTTCTCGCATTCTGCCTCCTAGGGCAGCCTCTGGGCTGGTAATCTGAGATTACTCGCTCAGCAGTGCTCAAACCACGGTCCCAAGAAGATCCTTATCAGTGCTAATCAACGAGCCTTTGAATCTCACCATTCTTGCGTGATTTCCCCATACCGGGCGAGGCGCGGATCCTGTCGCCATGACCACCGCGGGCATCATCCTCTGTGGGGGAGCGTCCCGCCGAATGGGAAAGGACAAGGCGCTGCTGCCATTCGGCGACCTCACAATGGTTGAGCGGGTGGCCAGCGTACTGGTGCCGGCGGTCGACGAGGTTCTCCTGGTCGGAAGACGGAACCAGACACTTCCCAGTGACTTCCGCACGGTGTTCGACGCCATCGAAGACCAAGGACCCGTCAGCGGCCTCGCCTACGGGTTTGACGCTGCATCACCGGACATCGCGTTCCTTGCCTCCTGCGACACACCTTTTCTCCGGACGGAATTTGCCCTCCGTATGATCGAGTTATCGCACGGCCACGAGGCCACCGTCTTGCGAACCAACGACGGCAGGCTTCACCCTATCGGCGCCGTTTACTCGGGCAAGCTTCTGCAAAGGGCGCAGGATTTGCTCTCCCGCGGACAACGAAGCCTGAAAGCGCTCATCGAGCAATCGGAAACTCGGTACGTCGGCATCAGCGAGGTGGAAGATGTCGATCCTGGCCTGACGAGCACGCTGAGCGTGGACACGCCGGAGGCCTACGAGAACGCCCTTCAAAGGGCCGGCTTGGCTTCGGGCGAGGGAGACAGCTGACCGGGGAGCAGATCAGTCGTCCGGCCAGTCGGTGTCAAAGACACGAACTGCCGGACCCGTCATGAAGACCGAGCCGGACCCGTCCCACTCCAGCGTGAGGTCCCCACCGGGCAACGAGTCCACCAGTCGCTTTCCTGTGAGTCCCTTTAACTGGGACACAGCACAGACGGCGCTCGCGCTGGTGCCGGAGGCCAGCGTTATTCCCGATCCGCGTTCCCAGACTCTGTGCCTGACATGGTCGCGGCTCAAAACCTGCACGACCTGGAAGTTCACCCGGCGTGGAAACAGCGGGTGCTTCTCCACAAGAGGACCGATCCGCTCGAGCGGAAACTCGTCTACTCCCGACTCCACGTAGTGGACGGCGTGGGGATTGCCAATGCTCACAAAGGAGAGGCGCAGGTCCATCCCACCAACATTCAGTGGGTGATCGAAGACCGGGCCGGGACCGCTCAGGTCAGCCGGCAAAGAAGCAGGCTCAAAACTTGGTCGGCCCATGTCCACCCTCGCTGAGGTCACCACTTCACCCTCTCGAAAGAGGGCGAGCGTCATTGTGCCCGCAAGCGTTTCAACGCTCACCGACTCGGCACCTGAATCCACCATTCCTTCCTCGACCGCATAGCGGGCCAGGCATCGAATGCCGTTGCCACACATCTCAGCCTCAGAACCGTCCGCGTTGAAAATTCGCATACGGAGGTCGGCGATCGTAGAAGGCAACGCAAGAATGAGTCCGTCGGCTCCTACGCCGTGATGCCGGTCGCTGATCAAGCGAGAAAACTCAGTCCAGTCTCGATCCCGCTCCGGTCGAGCGTATAAGTAGTCGTTGCCGAGCCCGTGCATCTTCGTCAGCCGCATGTGGGAGCCCTTTCGACTTCGACCGAACTAGGACCATGCTAGCGCGTCTGGAACCCGAGAACTCGATGTTACGCACGGTTTAGGAGTCACCGGGTAACGACCGCCCGCGCGCGCAGAACAATTCAGTTCAGCGAAATTGACGCCTCGTTAAGTCTCCGGCAGCGGCGGGCATCCGCAATTATCGGAAGCGGCGTGGAAATCAGGCCATCCATAATCACCTCTCATGTATTAGCTACCAGCTGCTGGAACCCCTCAGGGCATTCGTACAGGCGCCAGTGAAAATGTTCGCTTCCAGCTCTATATCCTCCACGGTCCTTAGCCAACGGATACGCTCGTCCGAAGGCCGAAACCATTGCAATTGACGGCGAGCCAGACGCCGCGTTGCCTTTGCAGTGGCCTCGATGGTCTCCTCAAGCTCCACTTCTCCGCGCAAGTACCTGACCACCTCGGCATAACCGATCGACGACATCGCCGGAGCATCTTCCCCGACGCCGGCATCAAGTAGACCGCGAACCTCATCGACGAAGCCTGCCTCGAACATCTCCCGAGTCCTCCGCCCTATCCGCTTGTCTAGCTCGTCCCGCTCCGCTTCCAGCCCGAAAATGAGATATTCGAAATCCGGCTCCCCCCGCTGCTGCCACTCGGAGATCGGACGGCCTGTTGCCTCATGGACTTCGAGAGCTCGGACCACCCGCCGAACGTTGCGTTCGTCAATCCGTTCGGCCGCGACCGGGTCCACGTCCTGCAGTCGCGCGTGCAGAGCCGCGGTTCCCTGGTCGTCCGCGAAGGCACTCAGCCGCGCCCTGAGCTCGGGGTTCGGGGCCACCTCTGGAACACTCCTGTCTTCAAGGAGGGACCACACGTACTGGCCACTACCACCAACGATCCATGGGAACGAACCGCGTGCCCAGATGGCCTCGAACGTCTTGCGGGCGTCACGGCGAAAGAGCGCCAAGCTGTACCGCTCTCCTGGCTCGCAGATATCAAACAAGTGGTGACGCACAACTCTGCGTTTTTCTGACGACGGTTTGGCGGTGCCAATGTCCATTTGACGATAGATCTGACGGCTGTCTGCATTGACGATTTCGCCGCCAAGTCGCCGAGCCAACTCGAAGGCAACGGCGGATTTCCCAGAGGCTGTGGGCCCCACGATCGCAACGAGGCGGCGAAGCATCAGCTGGCCGCAGCGCCGACCACGGCCGCAAACTGGTCGGCCTTCAGGGAAGCCCCGCCGATCAGGCCGCCATCGACGTCCGAGCAGGCCAGTAACTCGGCTGCGTTGCCCGGGTTCATGCTTCCCCCGTACTGGATTCGTATGCGACCAGCTTCGTCCCCCGACAGCTCGGACAGAACGCCCCGGATGTACTCGCAGGCGCTCTGAGCATCGGCGGGCGTGGCGGTTTCACCGGTCCCGATCGCCCACACCGGCTCGTAGGCAACAGTCAGCCTCGAAGAGACCTCAAGCCCGAACAAGCCTCCGTGCAGCTGGCGTTCGAGCACAGACTCGACACGGCCACTGCGCCTCTCGTCGAGCGTCTCCCCGATGCACATGATTGGATCAAGGTTCGATGCCAGGACCACGGCAAGCTTTTGCTGAACCGATTGGTCCGTCTCACCGAAGTATTGGCGTCTCTCGCTGTGACCGATGATGACGTAACGACAGTAGTCCTCGAGCGCCTCGACACTAACCTCTCCCGTATAGGCCCCGCGCGCTTCCCAGTGGACATCCTGGGCGCCCACACCCACAGTCGAGCCCCGGGTAGCCGCCCTCACTGCGGAAAGATGCGGAAACGGGACGCAGACTGCGACATCCACAGCCATCCCAACCACCGAGGCAACAACCTCGCTGGCCAGGGCAATAGCCTCCGACTCGGTCGTGTTCATCTTCCAGTTGCCGGCGACGAAAGGTACCCGCTTGCTCATGTATTGATGGTACATCGGCCGCGATTAGCGTTGTTCTCTGTCGAACCGCTCCACGAGTCGCGCCGGGTTTCGGACGCCCACCCGCAGGCATCGCGCACTGAGCGGCAGCAGGCGTGGGATCGCCCAGACTCTGACCGGCGATGAGAACTCGAGTTCCGCGACATCCCCAAAAGCCGCGGTCAGAGCTACAGTTCCGCCAAGATTACCCCTCACACCAAGGCCGCCCCACCAGGAGTGTTTGACGATCCGCGCGCCGACGATATTCGCGTTGGCGACTGTGAGGTCCGTGAAGCCGCCAAAGCGAATCCGGGTCCTGCTGTCGCCAACGGCGACTAAGGATGTCGGCAGCCGGAGCATCGCGCCAAACATCCAGACGAAGACCAGGCCGAGAGCCAGAGCCGGCACGAGAGCAGAGAGAAGAACCCAGCCCGGATCTGCAACGGTCACTCTCCATACGAGGGCAACGCAGCCAACACCCGACGCGAGAGTCGCCATGGAGACCATCACTTGGAGAAAGCGAACGCCTCGGAATCCGAACAGCACGGGCCCAGTATAGGGTTGGGCCGTGGGGTGTTAGTTCGTAACGTCCATCAGCGACGAAACGCCGGGAAGCGGTTTCCCCTCTAACATCTCCAACGACGCCCCACCACCTGTGGAGATGTGTGTGAATCGCTCTGCTAGGCCGGAGATGGCCACGACGGCGGCGGTCTCGCCGCCTCCTACCACCGTCACCGCCGACAGCTCGGACAGAACCCTGGCCATTCCGAGGGAGCCGCCGGCAAACGGGCTCATCTCGAAAACACCCATTGGTCCGTTCCAGACGACCGTGGCGGTGGGCGCAAGAGCCTGCCCGTAGTCCTCCACTGTCTGGGGCCCCACGTCCAAGATCATCGAGCCGGCGGGAACCGCTGAAACCGCCACCGTTTCGACCCTGGCATCCTCAGCCATCCGCTCGGCGACTACCACGTCGACCGGCAAACGAACATTCACACCTTTTTCGCCAGCATCGGCGAGTATCTGGACGGCGATTTCAACCTGGTCGTCCTCAACGAGCGATGACCCCACCGCGTGTCCCTGGGCTTTCAAGAAAGTGTTGGCCATTCCTCCCCCGACCAATAGGACATTCAGGCCAGGAAGGAGGTGCCGCAAAGCGGGAATCTTCGTACTGACCTTGGCTCCTCCGACGAGAGCCGCGAACGGTCTCGGCGGGTCCGCGACCAGCGCCGAGAGGTAGCGCACTTCCTTCTCCATCAGGAGTCCGGCGACTGACGGGAGGAAATGGGTCACGCCCTCGGTTGACGCGTGGGCCCGGTGGGCAGCGCCGAAAGCGTCGTTGACGAAGAAATCTGCGCCCGCAGCCAGCTGGCGAGAAAACGTCGAATCGTTCTGCACTTCCTCCGGATGAAACCGCAGGTTTTCTAGCAACAGCACATTGCCCGGTTCCAGCGAGTCGACGAGTGCACGCGCTTGGGCGCCTACACAATCCACGGAGAGTTCAACGTCGGTCGAGAGAAGTTCTCCGAGTCGCTTCGCCACCGGTCCGAGGGAAAGTTCCGGCGTCACTCCTTTGGGCCTGCCCAGGTGGGAGCAGAGGACCACGGCTGCGCCGGATTCGAGCAGCAGCCGGATGGTCGGAAGGGAACCGCGTATGCGTGTGTCGTCCGTTATGCGGTCGCCGTCAAGCGGGACATTGAGATCGGCCCGGACCAGCACCGTCTTGCCAGCCACGTCGATATCCCTGGTCGTGAGCTTGCCGATGCCAAGCTGCTCGCTCATCCTCCGGCCGAATTCCCTGCGCCTCGAGCCTCTACGTCCGATATCTTCGCTCGCCGACGCGCATGTCGGCCGGCTTCCGGCTCGTTCTCGAGAAATGCCTGGAGACACTCCTCCGCCATACTGGTGCTGATCTCGTGGGCACCGAGTGCAAGGACGTTCGCACCTGTGTGCAGGCGCGCCCGTGCCGCCCCCCAGGAAGTGTGACAGAGAGCACACCGACCCCCTCGAACTTTGTTTGCCGTGATAGACACGCCGACCCCGTTGCTGCACACGACAACGCCGAGATCTGCGTTCCCGGAAACGACACTCCTCGCCACTGGCTCGGCGAAGTCGGGGTAGTCGACGCTATCGGTGTCACGAGTGCCGAGGTCATCAACCTCGTGTCCCAGGGACTCAGCAAATTTGACGAGATGCTGTTTGAGCGCAAAACCCGCATGGTCAGCGCCGAAAGCCAATCTCACCTTACGCTCCTGAGGACAGGGATGTCCCGGAGGCCAAGTATACGAGCCACTTCTCCCCTGGCGACCGCCCCCTCACGCAGAATTCGAACCTCATTACCACTACAGTCGATGACCGTGGAGTCCCGTCCCATCTCGGTCGGCCCGCCGTCGAGTGCCACTGAGCACGACTTGCCGATCTGGCGGATCGCATCCCGGCAAGTCGTGGGACTGGGTTCGCCATGAAGATTCGCGCTCGATGCAGCCACCGGGCCTCCCAACCTCTCCACCAGCCGGTGGATGTGGGGAGAATCCGGTATGCGAAAACCGATGGTGCTGCCACCGGCCGTCGCAGGACTTCGTAAAGCGGGCGCGGCAATCGTCACGATCGTCCAAGGGCCAGGCCCGAGGGCATCGACAATCCTGACAACCCGGCCAGAGAGCTGCGCGAACCTCCCGATGAGATCGGTGCTCGGTGAGAAGAGAAGCTGCACCGGCATCGACTGCGGACGATGCTTCGCGGCCAAGATGGCTGAAACCGCCCGGTCACGCCTCGCATCGGCGGCAATGCCGTAAACCGTATCCGTCGGCAGAATGACCAGCTTGCCTGCTGCGAGCGCGAAGATCGCCTTCGAGAGGCTTTCATCGTCCAGCGGTAGAGGTGAGGTTACTGGCATTGGCGGACAAGTCGATCCTAGCGAATGCGGGCCACCCCGCAACGAGTGCTGGAGAATTCATAATCCCCGGTAGGAGCTTAGTCACAGGCTCGGGTAGAGTAGGCTTTCATGGTCGAACCAACGCCCCCCGACGAACCAGGGAGGGGCCACGAGACAATCGTTGTTCTCGACTTCGGCTCGCAGTTCTCAATGCTCATCGCCCGGCGCGTCCGGGAACTCGACACCTACTGTGAGCTGATCCCGTGGGACGCGCCGAAAGAGAAGACCACTGGGCTCAACATCCGCGGGTTTATCCTTTCGGGCGGACCCAACAGCGTTTACGACGACGACGCACCACGCGCCCCCGACTGGGTGTTTGATTCTGGCCTTCCAGTCCTCGGGATCTGCTACGGTATGCAGTTGCTGGCCCATCAGCTCGGCGGCGCGGTCATACCCGGTCTCGAACGCGAATACGGACCGTCGGAGATAGAAGCAACGGCGGACTCTCCACTGCTCACAGGACTACCGACGAAGCTCGAAGTCTGGATGAGTCACGGCGATCGCATCGAAAGGCTACCAACCGGGTTTTCCCCTCATGCGAAGAGCGGTAACTCCCCCATTGCGGTGATGGCGGACACCCAGCGCAGGTACTACGGACTTCAATTTCACCCGGAGGTCGTCCACACCCCGCGGGGCAGAGACATCCTGCGCAACTTTGTGATGGGAATCTGCGGAAGCGCCGGCCGCTGGACTCCCGGCAGTTTTGTTGATGAAACCGTGGAGACTCTTCGCGAACAGGTGGCGGACGGCGAGGTCATCTGTGGCCTTTCCGGTGGCGTGGACAGCTCCGTTGCGGCCGCCCTGATCCACCGCGCTATCGGTGACCGCCTCAATTGTGTATTCGTCGACAACGGCCTCCTCCGCGCTGGCGAGGCGGAAGAGGTAATCGAGACCTTCGGCCGGCACATGCAGATGAACCTGCGGCATGTAAAAGCCCAGTCCCGTTTCCTCAAGGCCCTGGCTGAAGTCACCAACCCTGAGACCAAGAGGATCAGGATCGGGAACACGTTCGTCAGAGTGTTCGAGAAGGAAGCCAAGTCGATAAAGGGTGCCCGCTTCCTGGCCCAGGGGACGCTCTACCCGGATGTTATTGAGAGCGCATCTCATGGCAAGGGCGCCGCAAAGATAAAGTCCCACCACAACGTCGGCGGTCTCCCGGATGACATCGGTTTTGAACTGGTCGAACCATTACGATTTCTGTTCAAAGATGAGGTGCGGCGCATCGGCCAGGCATTGGGACTGCCGGACGAGATTATCTGGCGGCAGCCGTTCCCGGGCCCGGGGCTGGCGATCCGGATCCTGGGCGAGGTCACCGAAGAGAAACTGGACATTCTTCGCCTCGCCGACCAAATCGTTCTGAATGAGATTCGCTCTGCCGGACTGTACAAGAATCTCTGGCAGAGCTTCGCAGTGCTCACTGATTCGCGGACGGTCGGCGTGATGGGTGACTTCCGTACGTATGGTTACGCCGTTGCCATCCGCGCCGTCACCGCCGACGACGCGATGACCGCCGACTGGGCACGGCTTCCCTATGATCTTCTTTCCAAGATCTCAAACCGCATAGTCAACGAGGTCCACGGGG
>DASCML010000112.1:0-10459 GCA_036010925.1 Dehalococcoidia bacterium
GACCTCTGTGAGGCTCTGAAGACCGAGGGATTGGAAAGGCGCTTCGCCGTCTCTACGGGGTTGACCATCGACCCGTACTTCTCGGGCACGAAGCTCTGGTGGCTCTTCGACGAGGTGCCCGGACTATTGGACAAGGCCGAGCGCGGTGAAATCGTCGTTGGGACCATCGATTCTTGGCTCATTTGGAACCTCACTGCCGGCGCGGCTCACGTTACCGATTACACGAATGCCAGCCGGACCTTGCTGTTCAATATTCGTTCAGGTCGCTGGGACCTTGATCTCTGCAACCTGATGGGGGTCCCTGTGGTGGCCCTGCCCGAGGTACGGCCTTCTTCGGGACTCTTCGGGGAGACCCACCCCGACGTTTTTGGGGCTCGGGTTCCAATCACTGGAGTGGCGGGCGATCAACAGTCGGCTCTGTTTGGCCAATGGTGCCTCCGACCGGGTGTTGCCAAGAATACATATGGCACGGGGTGTTTCCTTCTCGCCCCGGCCGGCCGCCGAGCTGAGCCGTCTTTGCATCGGTTGGTTCTTACGCTGGGGGCTACCAGTGGTGAAGATGGGCCTGAATATGCGTACGAGGGCTCGGTGTTCGTGGCCGGGGCGGCGGTCCAGTGGCTACGGGATGAGCTCGGCCTGGTCCGGGACGCCAATGAAATCGAGGCGCTTGCCCGGTCTGTGGACGATAGTAACGGGGTCGTCTTCGTGCCGGCCTTTACCGGACTGGGAGCGCCCCGCTGGGATCCGAACGCCCGCGGCCTCCTCATCGGTCTGACGAGGGGCACCTCCAAGGCGCATATAGCCAGAGCGGCACTCGACGCGATCGCTTTATCCAGTGCAGATCTCGTGGCGGCGATGAGCGCCGACCTCAAGGTGCCGATGTCCGAGATTCGGGTGGATGGGGGAGCGTCACGGAACGACCTCCTGATGCAGCTCCAGGCCGACCTGGCCGGGATTCCGGTCGTTCGGCCCAGGGAGACCGAAACCACGGTGATGGGTGCTGCGTTCCTTGCAGGGCTGGGGGCTGGCCTCTGGCGGTCGTCCGATGAAGTCGGCGCGCTCTGGCAGAGCGACGCTGTGTTCGAGCCTTCGATCTCCAACGCGGAGCGGCAGGACAGGCTCGGGCGATGGCGGGATGCGGTGGAGCGGTCCGGAAACTGGGCCAGGTAGTTATTCTCTCAGTAAACCTTGGGAACCAGCCGCCACTGGACCTTCTCCCGGTAGCGCCTGTAGTCGTCTGTCTCGCTCAGCAGCCTCTCTTCTGCCCCGATCTGGAGGACCAGGCAGATAACGACGACTGTGGCCATGAAGTAGTTCCAGGCGTGGGGGTTGGCGAGCAGGAACCCCGAGATGGTTAGAATGTGGGCCGTGTAGATAGGGTGGCGCACGAGTACGTAGAGGCCGCCGGTTTTTCGTCCGCGGCTCGCGGCGACCACACCGAGACTCCGGCCAAGGTTCATAAACGCGACAGCGGCGAGCGATACGCCGACCGCTTGAATGCCGATGCCAGTTGCCTCGACCCAGCCTGAGGCCTCGCCCAGAGGTCGCAGGCCGAGCGTTCCCCAGCCGCCGATGGCTGCCACTATCCAGTCACTGGTTCTTCTTGATGTCTGGCGACTCTCTCGTCGAATCAGGAACAGGAAGACGAGGATGCTCTGTTCAATTACGAACGGGAAGCTCGAGATCCTGTGATCGTCCAACAGGGCTTGCCCATGGGTCAGGCGAATGCGGCGGAAAGCACGACCAACATGGCGTCCTGGGCATAGCTGAGCCGACGGCTCGACGAGCTCCGAGGAACAGGGGGATGCTTTCGTTGCGACTGCCATCAATAGACTCCACTCGCTTTGTGTTCTTCCTCGGGATCGACCAAGTTTGACCGCTCACCAGTGAGCACGGGCTTTATCTGGAATTTGCAGAGAGATTAGGAGTGACAACCTGGTGAACTCCTCTGTTGAACAACCCTCGGTCGTTCGAAACCTGATCTAGCTTCCCAACGCGGAAGGCGCCTGCCGCCCCGGACCTGCAAAGGGATGGAACGGAGGGGCCCACGGGGGCGGGCTTCCCGGGCGGGCCAGGACCGCCCGAAGCGGAGGGAAGAAAAAAGAAACGGGCGGCCAGCCCAAGAGGAGGCAGAGAAATGTCGAAGGTAATGAAGTGGATCCGCAAGGACGAAGAGGGTCAGGGGCTTGCTGAGTACGTCCTAATTCTCTCGCTGATCGCAGTGGTTTGCATCGCGGCGATGACCAGCGTCGGTGTCGAACTCTCCACTATGCTCAACCATCTGGCCGGTTCCATCTAACACACATCAATCGGCATCCGGAATCGCGGGATGGTGGGTCGTTGCCGGCCCTCCACCCCGTACCAGAAAAAGCCCCTTCGGAGTAGATACAATGGACCGCCGCACGCCTCCTCTATCGGACCAGGACGAATATCAGAGGCGCCTCCCGGCGGGACGCATAACCCGGTGGTTGCCGCGACTTAACCGGGGCGAACGTGGGCAGGCACTCGCCGAGTTCGCGATGATCCTTCCCGTATTCTTCTTGCTCCTCTTTTGCCTGGTCGACTTCGGCCGGGCCTTCTATTCCTGGCTGGTGCTGACCAACGCCGCTCGCGAAGGAGCTCGCGTCGGTGCAATCCAGGGTGACGCGACCGAAATAAGTACGCGGGTCAGCGAGACGACCTCCACTCTGGCGGTAACAGCTCTCACTGTTGACCTGACAAACGTCCAGGGCTCCCGCGGTTCCGCGGTCACGGTGAGTCTTAGCTATGACTTCAGCTACGTAACCCCGATCGGAGCGATCGCAGGCCTCTTTGGCACGGCACTCAGCGAGCCAACTATCACAGCTTCATCTTCAATGCGCCTTGAGTAGGTGCTTTTGAAATCCACTCTCAGGATGCTGAAATCCGGCATCGGTTCTCGCGTCGAGGTGTGCCTATGGCAGAACTCAGCCGCGAACTTAAAGAGGCCGTTATCAAGCTTCCAAAGGTTTGGAACGCCAACGCCGATAACCCCGGAGGAGGGTAACCAGTGGTTCGAGTTATTTCGTCTGTGTCGATGAGCAGCTCAACCCGTAATAAGGCGATCCTTTTGGTAGCCGCCATTTTCGGAATCTTGAGCGCTGGCCTGGTGTTCGCGTTCTTGAACTCCCAGAACACCACCACAACCGCGGATACCGTACTGGGCGACGCCCTCCGCGAAGGACAGGGCTCGCAGGTAGTGGTTGTCGCGACCGAGAACATCGCTCCGGGCGAAACTATCGAGCCGAGCATGCTCACCACAGCAACATTCCCTCCGAACGTGCTGGTCGATGGTGTTGTGCTCGACGCAAGCGCAATAGTTGGCAAGGTGGCGACTGCTCCGATCTTTGCTGGCGAGCAGGTTCTGGTGGCCAAGGTCACGACCTACGAGGGACAGAACACCCTCGCTTACAAGGTGCCAGCGGGTCTTCGCGCCTTGTCGGTGATGATTCCCCACGAGGCCTGGGCGAACGCCGGCCTGGCCCGGCCAGGCGACCACGTCGACGTGTTCGGCGTGACCGTCTTTATCGAACTCGACCCGCTGACCGGGCAGGAAAGGCCGAACGTCATTGCCGGCATTATCGCCGAGGACGTTGAGGTCCTCGCCGTCTCGCAGACCGCCATCGAAATCATTTCGAATACCGATGCCCGAGGAGACTTAGAATCCGGTACCGGGTCCGGTGAGGAACTGGGTGGAACCGGGGGAACGGGCGAAGGAACGGAGGTAGGCGAGGGCTCACACACAGCCGGCGAGCACACCGGCACGACCGCAGCCTCAGCCCGCGTCGGCAATCCCGACGACAAAGTAGAGACGTTCGAAGAAGCCCTCTCGGTAACCATCGCGGTCACTCCTGAGCAGGCCGCCAAGATCCTGATCATCGATGCGATGCAAGACGACGTAGCGCAGTTCCGCGTAGTCACCCGACAGGTTGGCGACACGGAACGGGTCACAGGGACCTCCATCTGGAGCCTCGATGACGTTTTCGAGCCGACCAACTAGATCGGCAAGCCCTTCGGCTCGCCGCTTTGCGGCGGGCCGGCCAGTGGAGCCCCCACGGCTCGAGGAAACAAAAGAATGACGAAGGTTCCGCAGGTACTACTAATCGATCCGGATAAAGAGGCGGCTGAGGACCTCCAGCGGACTCTCGGTATGGCCGGCTTCTCGCTTGTTGGTCAGGCTGGATACGGCGTTGAGGGGTTCACTCTTGCGTTTCAGCTGCACCCGGGCATCATTCTCGCGAGGGTAGACGAGCCTGCAGCGCGCCCGGTTCAGACCCTCGAGAAGCTCTGTGACAGCTTTCCGGATCTTCCAGTTGTGATTTATTCTGCGACCCCCAGTGCTCGACTGATCCGCCAGTGCATGGTTGCCGGCGCATCCGATTTTCTCGCTGAGCCTTTCGAAGTACCCGATCTCGAGGATTCGCTTATGCGAGCCATCGAGCGCAAGGAACGGGCAGCCGCGCGGCGCAATGGGACGCTTGACCCGCCTGTACCGCAGGGAACTATCGTCACCGTATTCGGTGCCAAAGGAGGCATCGGAAAGACCACCATTGCTTCTAACCTGGCCATCGCCCTGGCCAGAGACGCCCAGCAGAGCGTCGCTCTAGTGGATATGGATACTCGCTTTGGGGACGTCGCCATCACGATGGACGTTCAGGTCGAGCGGTCGATCGCAGACCTCGCACGGAACCTGGACCACATCAACCAGAAATCTCTCGGGGACTTCCTGATCGAGCACGAAAGCGGCGTTCGCATTCTTCCGGCGCCAACGCGCCCCGGTGATTGGCGCACCCTCGGCACCGAGTCCGTTCGAGATGTGATCGATATCCTGGCTCAGACTCACGATTTCGTGATTCTCGATACACCCGGGACTTTCAATGAACTCGTTGCCGCCGCGATCGAGCTTGGGACGATGATTCTTCTCCTCACCACACTTGACATGGCGAGCATCAAAGACACGGTCCTTGCTCTTGAAATGCTCCGTGATCGGTTCGGCAATGACACCGACCGACTGAAGGTGCTCCTAAATCGATCCGGAGTTGACACCGGAGTGCGCGTAGAGGATGTCGAACAAACATTGGACACACCTTTCTGGTGGCGGATTCCGGACGACAACGAAGTCATGAGGTCCGCGCAGATTGGAAGCCCGATTGTGATGAACAAGCCCCACAACCGTGTGTCGGTTGAAGTTCGGGACATGGCCTGTGCTCTCGCCGGTGTCGCACCTCGACAGAAGTCTGGGAGGAGAGATGGAGGCGGGTTCCTGCGACCATTCTTTCGGAAGTCTGCTTAAGCGGAGCACCCAGGAAATATACGGAGGAAGTCATGTCTGAGCAGCCATCGCCAGAACTGTTCGACGGTCAGGACGAGCCTCCGGCAGAAGAGCCTTTCCCCCTGCGCCCAACCCGACGTGTTGTTGTCGGCGGGCCGGGCTCGCGCCAGGCACCACTCAATGCCGAGACAAAAGAACCCCTAGGGGAGAACGAATGGGCTCTGCGTCCTTCACGCCAGGGCCAGTCGCCTCGCGGCCGCCGGTCCGTGCCCCTCGCTCCGGACGGCTGGACACTCAAGACCGGCGGTGATGAGGCGCCCGGGCCCACAGGAGAAGAGCGAGCTGTTCCTCCTCCGCCCAAACCGGCCGCGACCCGATCAGGGGAGCCGCCCACGGCGGGCGCGCAGGCTGACACAGCGAAGGCCCGTCTGCATGAGCTGCTGATCGAAGAACTCGACCATCACGCGATCGATGGAATGTCCCCTAGCCAGCAGCGCGAGACTGTCATCCGAACTGCACGCGAGATTGTCTCCCAGGAGGATCTCCGTGTCCCTGGAATGACGCGTGACGAGCTACTTGACTCGGTCGCTGACGAGGTCCTTGGCTTTGGTCCTCTCGAGCCTCTCCTTCGGGACGCAGGTGTGAGCGAGATCATGGTCAACGACATCGACAAGATCTATTACGAGGTTGATGGCCGCATTCTCCGGGCGCCGGTTCGTTTCCGCGACCGCACTCACGTTATGCGGATCATCGAGAGAATCATTGCTCCTCTCGGCCGCCGGATTGATGAGTCGAGCCCAATGGTTGACGCTCGTCTCCCGGATGGATCGCGTGTCAACATAACGGTCCCTCCAGCCTCCCCGAAAGCGGCCAGCATTACCATCCGAAAGTTCCGAACGGACAAGATGCGGATGGCAGACCTCATTAATGTGGGGGCCCTGACAGAGCAGACCGCCGATTTTCTGGCGATGTGTGTTCGAGCTCACCTCAACATCATCATTAGTGGTGGTACCGGCACCGGTAAGACGACAATGCTGAACGCCCTGTCTGCCTTTATCCCAAATGCCGAGCGCATCGTGACTGTAGAGGACCCGGCTGAGGTACAGCTTCAGCAGGACCACGTCATCTCTCTCGAGGCGCGGCCGCCGAGCATCGAGGGCAAGAACGCGATTGCCCAACGGGACCTCGTTCGCAACACCCTCAGAATGCGCCCCGACCGAATCATCGTCGGTGAGGTCCGTGGCGCTGAGGCATTCGACATGTTGCAGGCCATGAATACCGGTCACGACGGTTCCATTTCGACAGTTCACGCAAACAGCCCGAGAGACGCCGTGTCTCGTCTCGAGAACATGGTGCTGATGGCTGGATTGGAGCTGCCTGCCAAGGCCATTCGGGACCAGATTGCATCGGCCATCAACATGTTCATCCAGGTTTCGCGTTTGCAGGATGGCTCTCGAAAAATTACGCACGTCACCGAGGTAAGCGGCATGGAGGAAGACACGATCACCCTCCAGGATATCTTCCTGTTCAAGCTCGATCACGTCGACAACGCGGGGAAAGTCCACGGCGGCCTTCAACCAACGGGCGTGCGGCCCAGGTTCGTGCAGAAGTTCGCACTCGCTGGAATCGAGCTGCCCCCGACCTTGTTCGGAGGCAGCCGAGAGGAGCGCGCATGACAATTCTTGTTCTCGCGGTTGCCTCAGTCGGTGTGTGTGCGTTCACATTCGCGCTTTGGCTTACCGGTTTCGGTGCTGCTGATGCCCGGGCCTCTTCGCGCCTGAACCGTATTCGCCAGGCGGAAGAAGAAATTGCAAAGCCGAGCAACCAGTCCAAGTCCAATATCGCGCGCAAGCAGGGGGCAACCGTCAGCTTCCGCAGCATCAAGCTCGTGCCTACAAACGTGGCGAAGGCCTGGGAGGAGGAGTTGACCCGGGCCGGCCTGAAGCTCCATGTGAAAGAGTATTTCATTCTCCGGGCCGGTGTAGGTCTCGTGGCCGGCTTCTTCGCGTACACCTTGATTCCGTACCCGAACATTCAGCTCGGTGGAGCAGCAGTCGGGTTCGTCGTGGGTTTCTTCTTGTCGGCGATGTTTGTGAAGTCGAGGATCAGTCGTCGTCGAGCCAGAATGGAGGACCAGGTGATGGATCTCCTTCCGCTGGTCGCCAGCGGACTGCGCTCGGGTTTCGGCCTGGTCCAAGCTCTGACCACGGTGTCTGACCAGATGGAAGGTCCACTCAAGGTCGAAATCGATCGAATGCTTCGAGACATAGCGATCGGAGCTTCGGTGGAGGAGGCCTTCGATGGGCTCAGTGGGAGGGTTGGCAGCCCTGAATTTGACATCGTCGTAACCGCGATCCTGATCCAGCGCGAAGTCGGCGGAAACCTCGCCAATATCCTCGAGGGCGTTGCTGAGACGATGCGCGAACGCAAGCGGATCAAAGGAGAGATCAAAGCCTTGACTGCCCAGCAGCGATTGACCGGATTCGTCATCGGAGGCCTACCGGTTGCGATGTTCGCGCTCTTCTGGGTCCTGAACCCCGAGTTTGAACGCCTTCTCTTCACAGATCCCCTTGGTCGAATGATGCTGGCCGGGGCGGTCACATCAGAGGTTCTCGGGTTCCTCGTCATCCTGAAGATCATCAAGATCGAGGTCTGATCGCATGGAGTTCATGATTGCATTTGGAGTCTTCTTCGCGGTCACTCTGACTGTGTATGGCGTTTTCGCAAAGCCTGTCCCGCGAGGAGCGATGAGCGAGCGTCTCGGGGGCGTGACGGCCGCCGCTCGAGAAGAGCTTGCGCTTGGTCCGGACAGGGGATCAGAGCCGCCGCCGTCAGGCTTCTTCGGTCGCGTCCTGAAGTCGGTCTTCAAGTCAACCGGAAACAGCATGTCGAAGGTTATGCCAGCAACCTTTGTCGAAAAGCTGGACCTGATGCTCGACCAGGCCGGCTCGAAGATGAAGTCCGGCCAGATGTTAATCGTCTTCGCCGTGTCCGGAGGTCTCCTCCCAGTCCTGGGTGTTGCATGGTTGGCAAGCTCAGGCCAGACAGGGCCGTCACTGTTGCTCCCGTTTGTGATAGCTGTGGGGCTTGGGCTACTTCTGCCGCGAATGTGGCTCCTCAACAGAATTGGGCGTCGCCAGAAGGAAATTTGGCGGGCGCTCCCGGACGCTTTCGATCTCGTCACCGCTTCAGTCGAAGCTGGGCTCGGCATCGACGCCTCTTTCGCCCGGGTGCTGGAGCGGACGCACGGACCGTTCGCTGAGGAGCTGTCCCGAGCGCTGCGAGAGATCCAGGTCGGTCGGCCGAGACGGGAAGCATTCGTGGATATGGCCGAAAGGACCGGCGTGGAGGAGTTGAGGTCGCTGATTCATGCGGTCGTCCAGGCCGAGACGATGGGCATTTCGATTGCAGGTGTCGTCCGTCAGCAGACGCATGTGATTCGTACGCGGAGGAAGCAAAAGGCAGAGGAGCAAGCATTTAAGGCGCCCATCAAGATGGTCTTCCCTCTCGTGTTCTTGATCTTCCCTGCCATTGGCATCGTTATTGGAGGACCCGCAGTCATCCAGTTGATGAACGTGTTTGGAGACTAGGCCATGATCATCCGGGATGAGACTTCCGAACGGGATCTCGGTATAGACGTAAGAGAGGCAACGTCCGTTCTCGCAAGGATGCGAGGTCTGATGTTCACCTCTCGTCTAAAGGGCGGCGAAGGGTTGGTGCTCCGCCCCTGTTCTTCCATCCAAATGTGCTTCATGCGTTACTCCATCGACGCGGTCTTCTTCGACCGTGATGGCCGGGTGACTCGCGTGGCCAAGAAGGTCCGTCCCTGGATCGGGATTGCATTCGGCGGCAGAGGAGCCGTTGGGGTAGTCGAGTTGCCGGTTGGCGCGGCCGAGAACACCGAAGTCGGCAACATACTCAGGTTCTGGGTGCCGGGCCGCCTAAAAGAGATCGGGCCAGAGAACCAGCACCGCACCTCCAAACGCGAGATAGGGCCCGTAGCTGTAGGTCCTCCCCCTTCCTCCCATGGCCAGCAGCACGATCGCCGGAAGGCCGGCTGCCAGGACGCCGAGAAGCATCGCCTGAAGAAACCGGGGCCAGCCGACAAGAATCCCCAGCAAGAAGATCATCTTGGCATCGCCGATACCGAAGGCCGTGCCGCGGGCACCGGTAGTCGACCCGACGGCCGCTCCGAGCAGGACCATCAAAGCACCCACTCCGAATCCAAGTCCGGCTCCGTAAAGGGCGTCCCACACGTTGCGGTCGGGCCAGATGAACATCGCGCCAAGCGCCAGCAGCATGGCCGGGTAAACCAGACGGTTCGGGATCCTCCTCCGCTCGAAATCGGTGCTGGCAAGGGTTGTCAACACGCCGACAACCACAGCCGATGCCGCCGCCGCCGGGAAGCTGTAGTGGTCCGGTCGAAAGGCAATCATGAACGTCGCGGCAAAGGCGGCCGCGAGGGCCGACCGCACGAACAGCGCCTTTTTTCCGCGGAGAGGCGACGTGCGGTACTCGTCCTCCCTGTACAGGAGATGCTGGTAGCTCGCAGCTGTCCAACCGATGGCTAGCCCGGCAAGAGCGGCGGCAACGATCTGGAGAACCGAACCCATCAGACCTACTGTCGGGAAGCGCGGCGGCTGGGTCCACCCCGGGCTGACGAGGGCCGCTTGAAGAAGCCTGTGATAGGGTTTTCCCGTCGCGAGGTGATCATGAGCGAATTCGTCGCTTGGCTCGACCAAAAGTCGGCGGCACAGGTATCAAAAGTCGGTGGGAAGGCCTCAAGCCTCGCCCGGCTCGCGCAGGCCGGATTCCCCGTGCCTCCCGGGTTTGCCGTAACAGCATTCGGTTACCAGCACTTTCACGCTTCGTCAGGGCTTAACCCGCTCATCGAGCCCTTTGCTGGCTTGGACGCCAGACCCGCCATCGCCGCCGTCAACGAAGCTGCGGCATCCCTCGGTGCCCGGCTCGCCGAGGCCCAGATTCCGAGCGACCTCGCTGACGCCGTGAGGAGTTCCTTTGCGGAACTCAAGGCCAGGGCCGGAGAAGGGGACACATTTGCGGTCCGGTCAAGCGCGGTGAGCGAGGACTCGACGAAGGCCAGTTTCGCAGGGCTCTACGAGAGCTACCTCAATCTCGCCTCTGCAGACGAGGTGCTGGAATCCTTGA
>DASCML010000113.1:0-20673 GCA_036010925.1 Dehalococcoidia bacterium
ATCTATCGGTCCTTCGCGGCGGAACAATCGCGGTCGGGCACACGCGTTACAGTACTTCCGGCGGCTCCCTGATTTGCAATGCCCAGCCCATCATCGTTCGTGATCGGCAGACCGGCGCGCAGATGGCACTCTCGCATAATGGAAATCTGACCAATGGGGACATTCTACGGGCCGACCTCGAGGCCCAGGGCGTCGAATTCGAAACGACCGCGGATAGTGAGCTCATTGTCCACTTGTTCGCGGTTGCGCCCGGCGGCACCTGGGAAGAGCGATTCCATTATGTGATGCGTCGCATCGAGGGCGCCTACAGTCTCGTGATCATGACACCGACCCAGCTATTCGCAGTTCGCGATCCAATGGGGGTCAGACCGCTCTGCATGGGCCGTCTCGACGGTGGCTGGGTCGTCGCTTCCGAAAGCTGTGCGCTCGAGCATCTGGGTATTCACATGGATCGAGAGATCGAGCCTGGGGAGGTCGTTCAATTCGACGCCGATGGTACCCGCTCGTTTTATCCCGGTCCTGAGCCGCGCAAGAAAGCGCTGTGCACTTTCGAGTACACCTATTTCGCTCGTCCCGACAGCCGCATCCGGGACCAGCTGGTTTATCCCGTGCGCGAGGAACTCGGCGCACGGCTGGCACGCGAGCATGGTGTTGAAGCCGACCTCGTCATCGGTGTCCCGGACTCCGCCATCCCCGCCGCTATCGGATATGCCCGCGAGGCCGATATCCCCTATCGGGAGGGGCTGATTAAGAACCGCTACGTCGGGCGCACATTCATTCAGCCGGACCAGCGGATCCGCGAGGCCGGGGTGCAGCTCAAGTTCAACGCGCTCCCCGAGGTACTCGAAGGAAAGAAGGTGGTGCTGGTTGATGACAGCATCGTAAGGGGCACCACCACCCCGAGGGTGGTTCAACTCCTCAGAAGGGCGGGCGCGCGCGAAGTGCATATGCGCGTGACGACGCCGCCAATCGCGTTCCCCTGCTTCTTCGGAGTGGACATGGCCACCTCGTGGGAACTGATCGCTGCCCAGAAGTCGGTCGCTGAGATCTGTGACCACATCGGAGCGAACTCGCTCGGCTACCTGAGCATGGAAGGGCTCAATGCCGCCTCGCATGGCACAGACGAAGACCTTTGCAATGCTTGCTTCACCGGCTCGTATCCGGTGGACGTGCAGATAATGATGGACCGGCTTGACGGTGTGGCCCGGCGCGATCCCGAGACGGTCGCAATGGAGAGTCTCCATCGGGCTGGGCGGGCCTGACCCGCAGATATTGGTGACCAATGCTCGAGAGGACTGACCGGGTCCTGCTGGCGGTTCCGGAGTGCGATTCGGTGATCGAGACCTACGGGCGCCTGTTCGATGCGGCCGTCATCAACGACCAGACAGACGGCGAGGCAAACGCGCGGCGAGTGACTCTCCAATGGGGTCGTGACCAGCTGGAGGCACTTGCGCCGCTCGGCCCCGGCCCGGTCGCTGATTTTCTCTCCGAGGGCCGGAGGGGCTTATTCGCGGGCGGGTTCTCGTTGCGCGACCCGGCGTCCCTCGCCGCTCACCTCGAGGGCGAAGGGGTCAGGGTTCATGAGCAGGGTCTGGATCGCTTTGTGGTGTTTCCGGCCGACCTCGGAGGTACCGGTGTTGTTCTCACCCGGCGCGAGGAACGGGAACGCGTTGGGTTGATAGATCGGATATGGCAGATCAGCTTTGCCGTCCCACAGCTCGAGCCGGCTGTTGAGCGCTACGCGCGGCTTCTTAGACTCGGGGGGGTCTTCACACACCGATATAGCAGCGAACTCTATGGCTACGATGCGGCTGTAACCTGGCTCGACGCTCGGCCCGGGGGAATGCTGGACAGCCTCGAATACGTGGAACCGGTTGACCAGGGGAAGGCGATCGGAAGATTTGTAGATCGTGGAGGACCCGGAATCTACATGATCAGCGTGGGGACGGACCAGGTCGATGAAATCAGGAAGCGAGTGACGTCCACGGGTCCGGGCTGGGATGGCGGGTCCGGATCGGCCGACTTTATTCATCCCCTGCGTCTTCATGGGCTCTTGCTCGGCGTCGGATCGTTCGAGCGGATGGGAGCAACCCGGCCACTGCCGGGAGATGAGTCCACCAATTGAACAGAGTCTGTGCCTGTTTCGATGCTATTCTGAGCCGGCCGATGTCCATTGAGGTCGAACGAATTGTCTTCTGACCGTCAGTACGCCGAGGCTGGGGTCGATATTGCCGAGCGAAGTGGCTTCGCGGCCAGCCTCCCGGCCATACTCGCCCGCGCGAGGCGCCCGGAGGTGATTGCCGACGCGGGGCCTTTCAGCGGCCTGTTCAGGCTCGGCGACCGTTACACAGACCCGGTGCTTACCGCCAGCGTCGATGGGATAGGCACGAAGGCGAAGCTCCAAATGGCTGCTGGGCGACTCGACCTCTGCGGCCCTGACATTCTCGGACACAGCGTCAACGACATCCTTGCTTGCGGGGCCGAGCCGCTGTTTTTTCTCGACTACATAGCAGGCAGCGGATTGACCACCGTGCAGAAGACTCAGCTCGTGGAGGGAATGGCGGATGCATGCGCGTCTGTAGGTTGCGCACTTATCGGTGGCGAAACCGCCGATATGCCCGGTGTCTACGCAGAGGGTGAATTCGACATCGCCGGTACCATCGTCGGTGTCGTGGAGCGAGATGAGATTATCGATGGTACAGCCATCTCCGAGGGTGATGTCTTGTTGGGTCTGCCCAGCAGTGGACTCCATACCAACGGATTCGCCCTGGCCCGCCGGGTTCTCGAGGTCGCGCTCGAGGAGTCCCCGGCGGAAACTCGGGCCCGGCTCGAGGAGCGACCAGACGTGCTCGAAGGTTTGTCTCTGGGCGAGGCGCTCCTTGCGACTCACAGGCCATATCACCAAGAGGTGCTGCCGATACGCCATCTCATCAAAGGGATGGCACACATCACAGGCGGTGGGTACGCGGAAAACATCCCGCGTGTGATGCCGGAAGGGCTGGCAGCCGAGGTGGATACGGCCGGGTGGAACGTGCCCGGGATCTTCGAGCTGATTCGGTCTCGGGGGGAGGTCGCAGCCGAAGAGATGTACGAGGTCTTCAACATGGGGATTGGCCTTGTGCTGTTCATAGGAGATGAAGACGTGGATGAGGCGACCCAAGCTGCTCCCGAGGCTTTCCGGATAGGCTCCGTCATTTCGCAGGCGGGGTCACAGGTGGTCCTCCGGGGCATATGAGGCAACGGCAATGGCCGAGGTAGCCGGCGTTTACCAGGCGATCGTTTCGAAACGAGACACTCGTGCCTACACGGACCGGCAAATCCCAGACGAAATTATCCGGCACATTCTGCAGGCCGGAAGGATGGCCGGCAGTGCCCGCGCTGCGGAACCGGTGCGCTTCATTGTCGTCAGCGATCCCGAGGGCCGGAAGGCCCTCGCGGAGTGCGGGACCCATGCGCCTCACGTCGCGAGCTGCGCGGTTGTGGTGGCTCTGGTATTGCTCCCAGAGTTCGGGGTCGTCGGTGCTCCGCCCTCAATCTTTCGGGGACCTTTCGACGCTGGCCGCGCGGCCCAGAACATGATGCTGGCCGCCTGGGAAGAAGGGATCACGAGCTGTCCCACGCGGCTTCAAGATGAGGAGAAGGTAGCCCGGTTGCTCACCCTCCCCGAAGGCCATGTCATCATTAACGTGATTAGCTTTGGCTACCCGTCAGAGGACGAGCCCGGCCGGCCTTCCAGGCCTCGCGCGGGTTTTGACGAGTACGTGCATTGGGAGCACTGGTAGCCCGCGAGCAGTCTTCCGGTCTCCTCCTCTGCGCCAACTCGAGGGCCGTTGGACCACTCCTGATTCTTGGTGCGCTGTCCCACCCGGCTATAGTCCACAAGGTGTTCGATCTCAGATTGCTGAACAGCGCTTACGTGTCTCATGATGTCCCCAATCGACACCATCCCACTCAGCCCTTCATCGTCTATCACAGGTAGGTGGTGGCACCGGTAGTTGGCGATGGAAAACATGAACTTCGTCCACTGGCATCCTGGATCCGGCCATGCACAGGTCCTTCGTCGTGACGTCCTCAGGACGTCACGCTCGGTGAAGATGCCACAGGGTGGCCCCCCATCGGAGACCAGCACGGCACCGTTGCGCTGGTCGTTCGTTTCTCGTACCGTTTGTTCAGTCGTTATGTCCGAAGTAGTCATATATACGACACTGCTATTTTCCGTCAAAATATCTCGCATAAACTCGGACATAAACATCCTTTCCCCACATAGATGTATGTAGCTCTTAAGTCGTGATAGATAGTGCGAAAGTCATCAATCAGATCTGGTAGCAGGGTAAGGAAGGTGCGATCTAGGCGGCTATTGCCCCGAATTCCACATGCTTCTCGCCGTCGCTTCTGCTCCGATTGGAGGGAGTTAGGCCTCTTGCGGCCTCTACGCCCCGGCTGCAGGGGGTGGGGCGACGTGGCCCGGCCCGATTCGTGGAGTCCGAAACCAGTTCAGCGTGAACAGCGCGGCGGCCGCCGCCGCGACCAGCCCTGCGAGGACATAGGTCGACTGGAATCCTACGATTTCGATGAGCACGCCAAGGCTGAACGATCCGAGGCTCAGACCAAGGTCGGTCCCGAGAGTGAACGTGCTGAGCGCTCTTCCCCGTTCTTGGGCAGGCGTCATGTCGACGAGCAGCGCCATCATGGCGGGCTGGAAAGTTCCGGCGCCGGCCCCGTAAAGGGCAGCAGCAATGAACAGGGTGGGAATCGACGGCATAGCCGCAAGCAGAAACATGCAAAGAGTGAGCATGAGGATGCCCGGGACGATGAACACAGCTCGTGACCAGCGATCCATGAATCGTCCAAGGGTGATTCTCATGAGTATCACGAACCCGGCGTAGATAGCGAACAGCAGGCCGGGGTTCGATAATCCCTCGTCGCGTGCGAAGAGCGGGAGAAACGTGACCATCGCTGCAAACACAAACGAAGTCATGAGATTGATCAGCGCGGGGAAGAGCGCGGAGCGAGCGAACAGGTCCCGAGGGCGAATCTTGCGGCCTCCCACGCGGATGCCAGTGTCCGGAAGCGAGGCGAACGTTATCAGGCCGGCAATCGCCGACACCGAGGCAGTGAAGAGAAAGAGGGTCGTGAATTGGTACTCCGACGTGACGGCACCTGAGAGCCAGCCAGCGGTGTCGGTGAGGGATCCGTCGAAGCCTTCAAGGATGCTCGCCGTGATCAGGTAGCCCCCAAGGGCTGGGGCTACTGCAAACGCGAGGCTGTTGGCCAATCCGTAGTAAGCCATTACCTCGCCTCGCCGTCCGGCTGGAGCCACGTCCGCGATATAGGCCGCAGCGGCCGTCATAAATGTCCCCAGCGACGCTCCCGTAAGTAGCCGGAGGGGGAATATAGCTTCCGGCGACTTGGCCACGTTGTAGAAAAGGGCGTTGATTGCGAACATGACAAGACCTGCGAGCAGAACGCGCTTGCGCCCCAGCGTGTCGGTGAAGTATCCAGCGAAGGGACGGATCAGGAGCGACGCAAAGGCAGAGATTCCGATCAGCAATCCGATCTCGCTCTTTCTTCCGCCGATGCTTTCGATGAAGAACGGCAAGGTCGGGAAGTAGCAGAGATAGGCTGTGAAGAAGGCGAAGTTCAGAGCGGTGATGCCGAGGACCGCCCCGGTTAGGACTGTTCCGGAACGTGGCCGAAAGAAGTGCATTGGCTAGGTTTTCCGCTCTCGGCCGCTAGTTCGGCCCAAGAGAACGCCGGATCACCGAGATGTGAGCGCTCTCCTCGAGGGCTGTGAGCCAGTGGAGCGCTTCCCAGAGACTACCGCCGCTTGCGAAAGCACCATGTCCTCGGAGGAGTACCGCCGGGCGCTTGCTGAGGGCCTGGGCTATCTGGGCGATCTGTTCCGGCCCAGCTTCGCATATCGGAACTTCTCCCAGGAATGCTTGGCCCTCGAAATCTTCCGGCTCGAATCTATCTTGGGCCATTGAAATAGCGGTCGCGTGTCTCGGATGAGCGTGCGCGATAGCCCCGACGTCACTGAGGGCATAGACAGCCGAATGGAGGACCGTATCTGTTGAAGGTGGTGGCCCCTCGTAGTCGCCTCCGGGGCGAACCAGCGAGATATCCTCGACTTCAAGGTGTCCGAGCATCATCCCGGTGCCGGTGATCCAGATCGAGTGCCCGTCGCGAATACTGAGATTACCCCCGTGGCTGCTCACCAAGCCGAGGCGGTAGAGGTCACCGCCGACACTACGCAGGTTGCGAAAAACATCGGCCGGCACCTCATGGCGGCGAGGGCGGCTTAACGACGCCATGAGCCTTCCCTATCGACATTCAGCTTTTGGCCGGAGACATAGCCACCTGCGGGCGAGCAAAAGAACATGACGGCTGCACCTTCCGCCGCGAGGGCGCTGGCGATCCTTCTTTCGATTCCACGGCCACCCCCCGTCACCAGTGCTACGCGTTCATCAAGCTGCATCAGAGCCCCTCCTGGTGGATGTTGTCCGATTCTACGTGCCAAACTGGGTGAGTGCCGCGTGAGGATTTCGCGGTTGTCCGCTACGCTCTGCAAATGCTCTCGTCTCTGAAGGACCTGCCGTTCCACCATGTGCTCCCGACAAGCGCCTCCATTTCGGAAGGCGGCGGCATCTCTGTTGGCGGCTGTGACCTTCGAGAACTTGCGCGGGGCTACGGAACTCCCTTCTACGTGTTTGATGAAGGGGATTTTCGTGGCACCTGCCAAGAGTATCGGCGGGAGTTCGAGTCCCGCTGGCCGGAGGTGCGAGTCGTCTACGCTGCGAAAGCCTACCTCTCCAGGGCGATTGCTCGAATCGTGGCCGAAGAAGGCCTGGGAATCGATGTTGTCAGCGGGGGCGAGCTTTCGGTCGCACGAGCAGCCGATTTTCCGGCCGAGCTAGCGTACTTCCACGGCAACAACAAGGGCGAACTGGAGCTGCAGGAGGCCGTCGACTGGGGCATCGGACATGTCGTAATAGACAGCTTCCACGAGCTCGAGCTCCTAGGTCGAATCGCGGCCGCCAAAGGAGCTCCCCAGCGGGCACTACTGAGGATCTCACCGAATGTCGACCCGCATACTCATGCCGCCACGACCACCGGCATTCTCGACAGCAAGTTCGGTTTCGCGATCGCCAACGGCGATGCCGAGCGGGCGGTCGGCTTGGCCGAGGCCGCAGATGGTCTGGAGCTTGCTGGCCTTCATGTTCACCTCGGGTCTCCTGTTTTCGAGATAGAGCCGTTCGCCCAGGCCAGCGAGATAGTCGTTTCTTTCGCGGCTCAAATGGGCAACATTCACGGATTTGAAATGCAGGAATACAGCCCGGGCGGTGGATATGCCCTCGCCTACACGCGAGATCAACACGCGCCTTCGATTGCGGAGTATGCCGAGACGATTGTCGGGAGCCTTGACCGCGCACTCGAGTCTCGCAACTTGTTCCGACCTTCGATCCACATAGAGCCCGGCCGGTCGCTGATCGGTCGAAGCATGATGGCGGTCTATAAGGTTGGGGCCCGAAAAGAGATCCCGGGCGTACGTACCTACGTTTCAGTGGACGGCGGCATGGCGGATAACATCCGGCCGGCGATCTATGGCTCACGATATGAAGTCATCTCGGTCGATCGGCCGCTTGCCGACGTTGAAGAGACGGTCACACTTGCGGGGAAGTACTGCGAGAGCGGGGACATATTGGTCCGGGATGCGGAGGTGCCTCGGTTCGAAACGGACGAGCTCGTCGGTGTCCCGGCGAGCGGTGCTTACAACCTTGCAATGAGCAGCAACTACAATCTCGCGTTGCGTCCGCCGGTCATCGGCGTCAGCAATGGGGAGGCGCGGGTAATCCAGCGTCGCGAGACCGTCGAAGACTTGCTCACTCGAGATAGCTAGGAGCTCTTTACAGGAGGTTCACGTGGATCACGACCGAGGGCCACGGCTGCGGTTAGCCAACGACTCGGAGTTGAGTGAACGCCTGCGGGCAAGGCACGACCCCATGACAAGGGTCTTTGGGCATAACTCCGAACTGCTTGAAGCCTGGTTTGCTTGGTACGGTCTGCTGATCCGTGACATGTCACTCTCGGCCCGACTGAAGGAGATCGTTCGCCTTCGCGTGGCTCAACTCAACGAATGCGCCTTCTGACAGGCCGCACGGCTCCCCCTGTCAGGGGGAGGAGATACACTCGATGAAGAAACTGTCGGCAAAATCGTGAAATGGAGCGAGTCCGACTTCACACCCGGCGAAAAGGCGGCGCTCCACTACGCCGAGCGCTTGGTCATCGACCATGGAAACATCGATGACGATCTGTTCGACGAGTTGCGCCTGCACTTCAATGAAAAGCAGATAGTTGAGCTTGGTTGGGCCGTCGTGAGTTACCTTGGATTCGGCAGGCTGATCCACAGCTTCGGGCTGAAGCCCGATGCGCAGCCGCCCCGCAGCTGAAGTACCACCGGTGGACGCTAGCGATGCAGGAGCGCTCGGATCTGCTCGACGTGTTCGTCGACGTGCTTAAGCGCATGCTCCAGCAGGTCCCGGGCGGCTGCGTTACCTCCTAAAGACCGTGACCAGATAGCGTTGTCTGCACGTTCAAGGATTTCCGCATTGGAAAACCGAAGGATGCGGAAGCGCTCGATCGCAAGCTCCGGATCTCGCCATACATACCTGAGGCGAGTTTTCCATCGTTCGTCCCACCGTGGGGATGGTGATTCCAGAGGGTCGCCTGTCAAGATCTCGCGAATTGCGTGCGCATCAGAGAGTTCGACGTCAGCGAGGTGAATGAGGACGTCCCGCGCAGACCACCCTGAGTCTCCCGGCCGGTTCAACTCGCCCCACTCCACACTTCCCACCGCCTCCAGCACCCGCGTCGGGGCGCTCACGTAGCGAGTGAAGTCTTCGGCAAGGTCGGGCGTTAGAGGCGACACCGTGGAGAGTATAGGGGGAAGCAATGTGGGACTGACCGGCCGCTGGGGTGCTCCGGTGATACACTGAAGGACGTATGGCCTCTGAATCTCCAGACTATTATGCGACTCTTGGTGTTGACCGGAATGCGAGCGATCAGGACCTGAAAAAAGCCTATCGGAAGCTCGCGATGGAGTTCCATCCGGACCGCAACTCGTCACCGCAGGCCGCTAACCAATTCAAGGATATCAACGAGGCGTACGAGGTTCTCTCCGACCCGGAAAAACGCGCCGTTTACGACCGTTATGGGCACGCTGGGCTTAGCGGTGGTGCCGGTGCCGGCCGTGGGTTCGAGGGTTTCTCTGCTTTCGAAGGATTCGGAGACGTGTTTGACTCGTTCTTCGGGGGTGCTAGGAGCCACGAACGACAGCGGGGTCCTGCTAGCGGAGCAGACCTACGCTTCAACATGGAACTCTCCTTCGAGGAGGCTGTGTTCGGCGCCGAAAAGGAGATCGAGTTCCAGCGGCTCGACACTTGCGACCGGTGCTCAGGCCGAGGAGCCGAGCCAGGCACTGACTTCAAGATGTGTCCGGACTGCCAGGGTGCTGGCGAGATACGGCGAGCTCAGCAGAGTGTCTTCGGCCAATTCGTCAGCGTCTCCGCCTGCTCACGCTGTATGGGAGAGGGGAAGACAGCTTCGACCCCATGTGTCGACTGCCGTGGAATAGGTCGCATCCAGAGCGTGCGGAAGATGAACGTCACGATCCCAGCGGGAGTTGACGATGGTACCCAGGTGAGGTTGCGGGGTGAGGGTGAGGCCGGTCCTCATGGTGGCGAACACGGCTCGCTCTTCGTGGTTCTCTCGGTTAAGCAGCATGAACAGTTCGAGCGGCACGAAAACGAGATCCTGCTCGAGCAGGCCGCGAACATCGCTCAGGCCTCACTTGGCGCGCGGGTCAAGATTCCGACGCTGGACGGGGAAATGGAGTTAGAGCTTCCCTCTGGCACCCAGTCCGGCGACCAGTTTAGGATTCCCGGCAAAGGTGTTCCCCGGCTCAGATCGAACGGCAGGGGCGATATGTTTGTACGTGTGATCGTGGTTACGCCCGAGGAGCTGACGGAAGACCAGCGCGAGTTGCTGGAGAAGCTGGGCACCACGATGGGCACTCCCACGCTTCCTCACCGCCAGAAGGGGTTTTTCGAGCGCATCAAAGACGCCGTGGCGGGATAGGCTCGGCGTGAGCAATTTCGCGGCCGCGCCCGGTCCGGGGGCAAGCGGCCACCTGGTTCAGTCATGACACTCTGGTACGAACTTGCGGCGAAAGTTCCTCCAGCCCTCGTTGAGCAGGTCTCCCGTGTTCTCCGGGAGGCGTCACCCGGAGGGATAGCCGTCGAGGAGCCGGTGGATCTACTCGGACCGGAGAAGGGATTCACGGTCCGGACCGAAGAGGCCGTCACGCTGAAAGCCTATGTGCCAGTCGGTGAACTCGGTGCTGTAATAGTCGATAAGCTCCGTCACAGAATGGAATCCTTTCCTGGCGTAGAGATCGTGGCGAAGCCGGTTCAGCAGGCGGACTGGGAAACGTCGTGGCGGGAGTTCTTTGGGGTCGTCGATCCGGGGGGTAGAGTTGTGGTCGTGCCCTCGTGGATTGACCACGAAGCGCCGTCTGGCGTTCTTGTTCTACGGATCGACCCGGGCCAGGCATTCGGTACAGGTCATCACGAAACCACGCGACTGTGCCTCGCTGCCTTGGAGGGCGCGATTTCGCCCGGGGATAGATTTCTCGATATCGGAACGGGCTCCGGTATTCTTTCGATCGCAGCGATCAGGCTGGGTGCGGAGAGCGGAGTCGCGCTCGACACTGACCCCATCGCTGTGGAAGTGGCTCGAGCTAACTGCGCCACCAACTCAGTGGCAGAGCGGGTACAAATCAGTCTTGGCACCCTCGATGGCAGTGACGGTGACAAGTTCGATGTGGTCGTGGCGAATGTATTCGCCGACCCCCTGATTCGAATGGCGCCAGCGTTTGCACTCGTAGTGCGCTCCGCAGGGAGGTTGATCCTGAGCGGTGTCGTTGCAAGCGATTCCGGCCGGGTTCTTGATGCCATGGCGAGGGTCGGTTTCCAGTGCCAAGCCATGCGCTACGAGAGCGACTGGTGCGCACTCGAGTTTTCAGCGGAGAACGGCTGATTTCGTTCCGGGAGGAATCGATCCGGGTGCCAGTTTCCGCCAGACTGCGTGGTACACTTGCGCCCGCTTCGGGTGGTGCCAATTTGGTTTCTTCCCGCGGTCCCGGGGCGGTCCACGATCGCCTTTGTGTCGCGATAACCCGGTTTTGGTCTATGACTGGAGGGAGGCATATGCGGGCGCTGCTCGGCGTGTTCGACAAGGAGGGGATCGGCTCGTTTGCAGAGGGTCTTGCGGGTCTAGGCTATGAACTGATTTCGACCGGTGGAACCTTCGCGGTCATTGAGTCGACTGGTGTGCCGATCACTCGCGTCGAAGATGTCACGGGCTTCCCGGAAATGCTGGATGGGCGGGTCAAAACCCTTCACCCGGTGGTTCACGCCGGGATCCTCGCGCGCCGTGACATACCGGCCCACATGGAGACCCTTTCCGTCCACTCCATCGAGCCGATCAACGTCGTCTGCTGCAACCTTTACCCGTTCGAGGCAACGGTCACCAGGACCGACGTCACGTTCGATGAGGGAATCGAGAACATAGACATCGGTGGGCCAACGATGATTCGAGCCGCGGCCAAGAACCATAGAGACGTTCTCGTCGTGGTGGATCCCGAGGACTATCCGCGCGTGCTTGAACTGCTCAAGGCCGGCGAAGTGTCGGCCAAAGTTCGGCGCCACTTCGCCTGGAAGGCTTTCCAGCATGTTGCGACGTATGACAGTCAGGTCGCCTCCTGGCTATGGCAGGTGGAAAACTCGGAGGCCCCGGCCCCGGAACTCTCAGTCCCAATGGAAGTCGCGCTACCCCTGCGCTACGGAGAGAATCCGCACCAGAAGGCGGCTTTCTACGTCGACCGGTCGCTTGCTGAGTCCTCCCTTGGGGGAATTGCCACCGCGAAGCAACACCACGGTAAGGAGATGTCCTACAACAATTACTTGGATGCGGACGCTGCCTGGAACGCCGCAAATGACTTTAGCGGCCCGACCTGCGTGGTGGTCAAGCATACAAATCCGTGCGGAGTCGCGACTCGGGAGGACCTGCTCGAAGCCTACCGGCTGGCTGTCCACGGCGACGCAATAAGCGCTTTCGGAGGCATAGTCGCCTTCAACCGCTCGGTGGATGAGAGCCTTGCCCGGGAAATCCGTGAATTTCGCAGTCCCACCGATGGGAAGACGCGAATGTTCTATGAGATCGTGGTGGCACCCGGCTACACCGAGGATGGACTGGCCACTCTCAAGGGGAAGTCGAAGGACCTGCGTATCCTTCAGGCCCAGCCTCGCGCCCACGGTGGCCGTTCGTACCGCCAGGTCGGCGGAGGGTGGTTGGTCCAGGATGCAGATGATCTTGGTCCTGAAGACGTAGAGTTCCGGATTATGACGGAAACTACGCCCTCCGAGCAGGAAATGTCCGATCTCAGGTTCGCCTGGCGGTGCGTTAAGCATGTAAAAAGCAACGCCATCACGGTTGCGAAAGACAACAGGCTACTGGGCATGGGGAGCGGTCAGCCCAACCGGGTGAGGAGCGTCGACATTGCGATGGAGAAGGCTGTAGACGAGGCCGAAGGCGCGGTTCTCGCCAGTGATGCTTTCTTTCCCTTTGCTTGGGGTGACGCGATCGAGCGAGCATGCCAGTCGGGGATAAAGGCCATCGTTCACCCGGGCGGCAGTCTTCGAGACCAGGACGGCATCGACTGCTGTAATAAGTATGGCGTCGCGATGGTGTTCACCGGGACTCGCCACTTCCGCCACTAGCCTTCTCGTGCTGTTGGGCAGGGGCTAGTTTCTCTATTCGTCGTCTTCGCCTAAAGAGTCCGCCGAAGTGGGCCGCACCCTGTCCTTCCTCTCGGTATCTCACGCCCGGTCAGAGGGAAGTCGTTCACCTCCGATTCGTGGAGGGATATCGCCCCTCGAAGAAGTCACCGGCCTCGCGAGGCGCAGCGTTGGCTCTGTGAAATCGCTTCAACATCGTGCTCTCCAACACCTTCGAACGATCTTGTGAAACAGAGACCAGAAATGACCAACCACAATCCTCGAACCACCGGCCTCGATACATAACCCGAGGCAAGCCTTGCCACCTGTTCGCCGTGCTGAAAACGACACGCCCGCAGCGGCCGTCGTGACCCGAATGCAAAAGTGTGGACTGGTAAGCGACTCGATGGTCGCGCTTGTAAACCGTGGACCAGGCTTCTGGGTTGCGGCCTCTGAGGAACTCGACGGGCTCTGGTCGCCCCGTCATCGCAGAGCTGCTCCATGCCTTTTTCGTTTTCCGGATTGCCGCCATGTGTTCCCCTGGCTTCGTTGAGTACTCCTCTGTCCAGCGCTATTGGTGTGGCAGGGGATACGGGGTTAGACGCAGGATCGACGGCTTTTACGAGGATGGTCAGGGCAGGTTGCGGCATCGCGCAGCCCGAGGCGCTCCGTCCTGTGGAAATTGCTGAGAGAAGACAAGGGGTCAGTCCTCTCGAGGCGTGTGGAGGGCCGTTACCGCGCTGGTTCCGATAGGCCCAACCTCGTCGTAGAGACGGCACGAGCCGAAAGCGATTCCATCTGTGGCCTGGTGGTCAATGGTTTCGAAACCGACCCACTCGCCGTCTGGATAGCGATGTATGTAGAAAGTGATATCCGCGTTCAGGTACTGGAGGCCGCCGCTTCCTGAGTTTGCCAACGGACTGGTGAGGTCTGCCCCGAGAGCGACTCGTAGCAGGGGTGTGAGCGGTACTCCTTCGACCAGTTCTCGCGTCTCTCGAATCCAGGCCCTCTTCTGGTCGACTACCCTGAATCCCCCTCCGACCGGCCGCGTTTCCCAGATCGGCTTCCACTTCGCGTCCGAGGAAGGAGGAGGAGGAGGAGGGAGGGTAGTCGGGTGTGGAGTATCCCAGGTCCCCGGGGTCCAGATCTCACCGGGCGGATTTTTTGACTCGGCGAGAAAGACGATGCTCGCTCGCCCAGCCGACTTTCCACCATTGATGAACTCCGTGTCGACGACCTTGATCCGCCGCCCCTCGCGAGCGGCGGATGATCTAACTTGCACCGGCGCGAAGACGGGCATTCTGTAGAGGTCGATTGTCATTCGGGCGGCGCGAAAGCCTTCGCTTCCCCAGTTCGACTCGGCTTCGTGGGCGAGAAGGCCGGCCACAACCCGGCCGTGCAGAGTCGTTGGCCCCCAGGGTCCCCTGCAGGAAGGTGTGGGCTCAAAGCCATCGTCGGTCGGGCGAAAGAAAGGCTCTTCAGGCATCAGACGATGATGCCGGGGCCGCCTCGTACGGGCGATCATCGCCTCTTATCGGGATCCAACCTCGTTAATAAGGAGTTCGTTTCGAGCCCAGAGCGCCAGGTTGCGAAGGAAGAAAGAAGATACACGGGCTTCGTTGCCCCGCGAGACTGAGGAATTATGGGGAGTGATGACCACGTTGGGCATCGTCCAGAGGGGCGACTCCTCAGGCAGCGGCTCCGTCTCAAACACATCCAGGTAGGCGCCGGAGACATGCCCCGATCGCAGTGCCGCGACCAGGGCCTGCTCGTCGATAACTTCCCCGCGGGCGATGTTCAGAATACGGGCACCGGGCTTCAGCGCCATCAGCGCAGACTCGTCCACCAGTCGACGAGTCTCATCCGTCAGGGGGCACGCAAGTGCTAGCCAGTCGGCGCCCGGGAGCAGTCCATGCAACGATGATGGCGGGAACACTTTGTCAACAGGGTCCTGCGCATGTCGCGGACTCCGGCGGATCCCGGTTGCAGAGAGTCCTATGGCGGTTGCCAGCCGGGCGATCTCACTGCCTATCGAGCCCAATCCCACGACCACCATCGTCTGGCCGTTCAGGTCCTCCGGGATTACTTTGTCTGGATGTTCTTGCCATTTTCTGCTGCGCTGTGCCTCAGTCCAAGCGGGAAAACCCCGTGCCAACATCAGCATTCCTGCGATCGCTGTCTGCGCGATCGGGACCGCGGTTGCACCGGCGGAGGTTGTGAGTCGTATTCCCTTGTTCAGCAGTCGGCCGAACACCGGGTTGTCCACACCCGCATTAGACAGGTGCACCCATTTGAGACTTGTGCCTCCCTGCGTAGCCGAGAAGAAGCTTCGAGACAGCCCGCGAGCGATGATGTCTCCGGAGAAGTGGGCCACCTCGACCTTGTCTCGCTCTTCCGGATCAAGTCTCGCGGCCGGATCGGTCGGGAGAAGCACCACTCGTGGGTCTATTCCAGACTTGCGACAAACCTCACGAAACTCGTCTCCTGTTCGGCGGTAGAAGCCTTCCGAAAGCAAGAACACCGTCATCGGCAACTCCTGGTTGGGTTTTCCTTGTGGAACGGCGGTGACACAAGGCCACTCAGACGGACGGTCAGTTTACTCTCGCGTCCCGGGATGCGAGCGACGGCGGGAATTCGGGTAGCATTTCCGGACGGCGATGGAGCGATGCGTCACCGCGGAATTGATGCTCGCGAGAACCATAAATCCCGAAGGGAGACCGCTGATGGATACTCGAGATGAGTTCACCCACCCGGTGGGCGACCACTCCGCCTGGTCGGAGAGCTATTACTTCAACTTCGTGGACTCCGACCAGGAAGTCGGGATGTTCGCCCGCATGGGATTCAGGGCGAACGAAGGTACGGTGGACGGACTGTGTGGAATCTATCTTGGCGGCCACCGCGTCGCCTTCATCTACTCTCGCGAGAGAATAGGCGAGCTATCTGATGATCTGCGGGCCGGCGGTCTCAGCCTTGAGCGGGTGCAGCCGTTCCGCAGATGGGGCATTCGCTACTCCGGTCCTGCGCAGGACATCGGAGATGATCGCGTGCTGGTAACGCGGCGCAAGGAACGCCCTGAAGGCTGGTTCAGTCCCGCAGAGGCCTCAATGGATCTGGTTTTTGAGGGCCTGAATGACCCGTACTACTCACCAGGCGGGGGCGAGCACGGACACTTTGAACAGGTCGGGCATGTTCGGGGGACGCTCGCAGTTGGTGGCCGCAGTTGGACGGTCGACGGCCACGGTGTCCGCGACAAGTCGTGGGGACCCCGTACCTGGCAGGGGGCGGGGTCGGATTTGGAAGAGCCCCAGGCTGACGAGAATCAATCAGAGGGGCCGCGACCGTTCATGCACTGGTTTAGCATGAACTTTGGACCTGATTATGCAGTGGGCGCGAGCTGTGGCCGCAGAAATGGCGAAATGCGCGGCTCCGGATGGACATGGCGTGACGGAAAAAACCTGATCCTTGGCGACATTACCGTTACGAGCGAGTTCGAGCCGGGTTCAATCCTCCACAACTCGTTGGCGTTCACGGGGACCGATGAGGAGGGAGTTCAACACGACATTGATGGGAGCCTAATCACGGTTACTGCGACAAAGATAGCGATGCCGGGCGGCGCCACGTTCGTAAATGAAGGTCTGGCCAGGTTCAATGCCGGCGGCCGAACAGGGTTCGGGATCGCCGAGTACTGGCATGCGGTGAGTGTGGGCGACTGAACCGATCAAGCGGTCTCGGATGTCGTCCGGGGCGAAAAATCTGATTGAGGAGCAGCTGAAATGACCTATAAGGCGATCGATTTCGAGCTCAAAGACGGTGTCGGGGCCATATCCCTGAATCGTGCGGATGCCGCCAATGCTCTGGACTTCACGATGGCCCAGGAGTTGATGCAGGTTGCTATCCGATGCAGCGAGGACCCTGCGGTCAGGACTGTCACGATAACGGGCTCGGGGAGATTCTTTTGCGCAGGGGGGGACTTGAAGTCCTTCGCTGCGCAGGGTGAATCAATCCCCGCACATGTAAAAGAGGTGACATCCTACCTGCACGCTGGAATTTCACGACTCACGAGGATGAACGCTCCCGTAATTGCCTCGGTGAATGGCGTCGCTGCCGGTGCAGGAATGAGCATTGCCTGTGCCTGCGATTTCGTAATCGCTGCAGAGTCCGCGCGGTTCACGATGGCTTACACAGGCGCGGGGCTGACTCCGGACGGATCGTCCACCTACTTTCTCCCGCGGATCGTGGGGCTGAAGCGCGCGATAGATCTGGCCTTAACGAACAGAATGCTTTCGGCTGCGGAGGCGGCGGAGTGGGGACTGGTGACTAGGGTTGTGCCTGACGCCGACTTGGCCACTGAAACCTCAGCGATGGCGAGCGAGCTTGCATCCGGCCCCACTGTTTCGTTCGGTCGCACCAAGAGGCTGTTCCACAGCGGATTTTCGGAGACGCTGGAAACCCAGATGGAGCACGAGGCACAGGCAATTGCGAAGGCTGCCCAGAGCGACGATGGCCGTGAGGGAATCGCTGCGTTCCTGGAGAAGCGAGCGACAGAATTCAAGGGTCGCTAACTCTCTCGTCCGAGGTGATTCCGGTTGCGTTGGCCTCCGGCCGTTTGTGCGCTCATCACCGAGGAGCGTGTGTATGATTCACCTCCGCTACGCCGCTGGCATTACTTGAGGGTGGTGGGGCTCTCAGTTCGTGACCAAGGTCGGCCGTAGCCGAGGGTGAAGTGAATGGCAGGGCCTCTCGAAGACCTCAGGATCCTCGACCTCACTCACCTCGTGACGGGCCCCTTCGCGACGAAGCTACTGGCCGACTTTGGTGCCGATGTGATCAAGGTAGAGCGCCCCGGGGGTGACCCGGCTCGGCGATTGGGCCCGTTCCCGAACGACCAATCCCATCCTGAAAAGAGCGGGACATTCTTCTACTTCAACAGCAATAAACGCTCGATAGGATTGGATCTGCGGTCCACGGCTGCCGGGGGTATTTTCGAAGACTTAGTCGATTGGGCAGATGTGGTTGTGGAGAGCCTGCGGCCAGGGGCCCTGGCAGGACTCGGATTCGGTTGGGATATGATCCACGCTCGCCGACCCGAAGTGCCTCTTGTGTCCGTCACGAACTTCGGGCAGGACGGTCCCTATGCCGACTTCGTCGGTTCGGAGGTAGTGTTGTGGGGATTCGGTGGCGAAATGTACAGCACGGGCCTCGCAGGCCGGGAGCCTGTGAAGATGTACGGCACGGCAGGCCTCGTCCAGGCCGGTGCGGCCGCGTCCACGGCGATTCTCGCAGCCGCCATGGTCGGCGTTGAACAAGGAGTTGGCCAGCCGGTGGACTTTGCGATCGCTGACGCTCTCTTCGCGAGCGCCGACCGCCGCCACTCGACCGTCATCGGATTCGAGTTCTCAGGCCGGAAGACAGTACGCCGGGAAAACGAGGCGATCGGTTTGGCAGACGGGGTGTTTCCCTGCTCCGATGGTTGGGTTGAAATGCACAGCGCAGCCCGGCGGTATGAGCGGCTTGCAGACATGCTCGGCAATCCTGATTGGATGCAGGACGAACGTTGGCTGGAGCCTGGGGCCGCAATGGATCCGCTGTTGATTGAGGAGTTCAATGCCCACCTCCAAGGATGGCTCCTGGATAGGACCAAGCGGGAGGTTTGGGCGGAGGGCAGGCGGGCGCGAGTGATGTGCACACCCCTGTTCACCACCGCCGAAATCTTCGAGGACCAGCACTTCCATGATCGCGGATTCTTCGCCGAGGCCGAGCACTCCGCGCTGGGCGAACTAACGTTTCCCGGTCGGCCGTTCATCATGTCAGAAACTCCGTGGGAGCTTCGCCGACCCGCCCCTCTGTTTGGGGAGCACACCCGCGAGATACTGACCCAGCTTGGCTATGGTTTAGCCTCGATTGAGAGCCTGATCGAGGCCGGCGCCGTGGAGGCTGCCTAATGGTCCAGCTTCCTCTCCAGGGAATCCGGGTCATCGACTTCTGTGTTGCCTGGGCTGGACCCTACGCCACGATGCTGCTTGGTGACTTGGGCGCAGAGGTGATCAAAGTCGAAAATCCACACGTCTGGGCGCCCGTTTCACGCGGCGGTAGGGCGCGACCTACCGCCGAATCAGTTGCGGCGCTCGGTGGCATGTACGGCGGGTACCCGAACGGCGACCCTGGGCCGAGGCCATGGAATTACAGCCCTACGTTTGTTCAGCCGTTTCGAAATAAGAAGAGTTTCACCGCCGACCTTCGCACCCCTGTGGGGAAAGACATACTCGGGCGACTCGTATCGAAATCCGACATCTTCGTCGAGAACAACTCCGCCGACTATATGGAGCGACTCGGAATCACGCCGGAGTGGCTCCGCTCGATTCGCCCGGACATCATCATCGTTAGCCTTCCCGCCTTCGGTCTTTCCGGCCCTTATGCAGACGCTCGGGCATTGGGCGTTCACCTCGAAGCCGTCATGGGCCATTCGCTGCTGCGTGGGTACCGGGACATGGAACCGTCATCGAACACAAATATCTTTGCTGGTGACTACTTTGGCGGTCTGATCGGCGCTCTCGGGGCGATGATGGCCATCTGGCACCGTCGCAGGGCCGGTACTGGCCAGGTTGTCGAGATCGCCCAGGCAGAGGCGGCTTCTGCGATGTTCGCCCAGGCGTTTATGGAGTACTCAATCAACCGGGGTCTTCACACTCGTGCCGGGAATCGTTCGGTGTATGCGGTCGCGCCCTCGGGAGTGTACCCTTGCAGGTCGTCGGGCTCGGCTTCAAACGGCGACGACCGGTGGATCGCCATCTCCGTCACCAGTGATGACGAATGGGAAGCGCTTGTCGACCTGATGGGCCAGCCCCGGTGGGCGATGGCTCCGCAGTTGGCGGCAGTCGAAGGGCGAATAGAGCAGCAGGACGAACTCGACGTCAGTCTTGCAGAGTGGACTGCACAGCAGGATGACTATGAACTCATGTATCTCCTGCAGGCGCGACGAATCCCTTCCGCTCCCGTCCTCGAGGCGTCACGGGCTCTCGACGATCCTCACGTCCGGCAGCGGCAGATATTTCAGCCGCAGACAATGTTCGACGGCGTCGGCACGTTCAGGTTCCTTCGCCCATTTTTCAGGTTTCCTGAGACTCCCTCCATCGTTCATCAGCCTCCAGTCGCCATGGGTGAGCACAACGATTACGTCTATCGCGAACTGCTCGAGCTCAGCGATGAGGAGGTCCAAGATTTGAGGGAGGCAGGCCACATCACGATGGATTTCGATCCCGATATTCTGTAGCGGGTCTTGCTAACGTGACGGCGGGAGGCCTTTCGGGGCGAGCGCGCTTGCGATTCCGAATCCCAGGGCGATCATGGCGATCGCGATCCCGGCGCCTCCCAGCGCCAGTCGTTCGCCTGCTGCGTCGGCCACCACGCCAAACGGGAACGAGAACAGGTTCGACGCGGCGAAGCCTAGGAAGGTGAGGGATAGGACGCGTCCCAGGTACTGTTGCGGAGTGAGGCCGGAGACTATCGCGATCGAGAGAGTCTGAAATGCTCCACTGGTGACGCCGACCAAGAGCATGGTGATTACCAGCGCTGGGAAGTCCGGTGAGGCCGCGGACGCCGCCAGGGCCGCACCGAATGAAATGCCCGCGAGCCAGTAAATCTTGATGGCAAATCGCGAGTCCGCGATCGCGGCGACGAAGACACTCACCATCAGCCCCCCCACTGCAGCAACAGCAAGGATTGTTGTGATGTCTCGGGGCTCGCGTCCGAGCTCGTTGCTCACCAAACCCGGGAGCACGGTGATGTAGCCGAACCCTGTCATGATCACGAGCAAGTACGAGGGGATGAGAAATCGGAG
>DASCML010000114.1:0-4995 GCA_036010925.1 Dehalococcoidia bacterium
GCCAGCCCCCAGCCTGCCGGTCCGGCTACAAGCTTGATCAGAACTCACCTGCGTCCATCATGATCCACAGGCCACGCCGGGAGGACGCACTTGGCCACTGACATCATCACAAACGAGCCGTTGCCATTGGCGGAGAGAATCAAACCGTTTCTGGCCCGATACGGTCCGGCCCTTGCGTTCGTCATGGCGGCCACCGCGACACTCGGAAGCCTCTATTACAGCGAGATCCGAGACTTCATTCCCTGCGATCTGTGCTGGTTCCAGAGAATCCTGATGTACCCCCTGGCAGCGATATTGCTGGTCGGGTTCATCCGCTTCGACCGCTGGGTACCAGCTTATGTCCTCCCCCTCGCGACCGTGGGGTTCGGATTTTCGACCTATCACTACTACGTTCAGAACGCTGAGATTCACGCCTCAGGCTTCTGCCGAGTCGGCGCGTCGTGCTCGGTAAAGTGGGTGAACTACTTTGGCTTCGTCACGATTCCCTTTATGGCACAGGTCGCCTTCGCACTGATCATCATTGTGATGCTGGCCACCGTTTGGGCGGTGGCGCACTCCGAGGACGAACACGACTACGAAGATTGAGGAGCGGTAGCGCTAGATGCACTGGGCCGCGACCCTCTTCTCGGCCGAGAGAACGGCCCACCGTAACTGGGCAGTCGTCGGGAGTCACCTCTCCTCCGATTGAGATGGCCGCCAAACAAAGTCATACTGGCCCGGTGAGCGACCCGCCCCGAGGCTCCCACCAGCTCCGAACCCTCCAGTTGCGTGACCTGCACGCTGCAGCCGGTGCACGGTTCGTCGGCTTCGCCGGCTGGGAGATGCCTCTCCAGTACACCGGGGCTATCAAAGAGCACCAGACCACGCGTGAAGCCGCAGGTCTCTTCGACGTGTCCCACCTCGGGAGAGTCACTATCGAGGGGGATGGGGCAACCGCACAGCTGCGCTCGGTAACGACCTTCGACATCGCGAAAGTAAGACCCGGACGAGCGCAATACACCCTCTACTGCAATTCCGCCGGGGGCATCGAAGACGACGTACTTGTCTACCGGCTCGAACCCGAAAGATGGCTTGTGATACATAACGCGGCCAACGCCGATGCCGGGTTCGCACGGCTGAGAAAAATCATGCCGAATCGGGCCCAACACGTCACAGAGTCCACGGCAATGCTCGCGATCCAGGGCCCGCTGGCACTGCCCCTCCTCGGACGTGTCGTGAACAAGCCTCTCAGCGAACTCCCACGATTCGGCTGCCTAGAAGTTACGTGGGCGGGCAGAAGCCTAGTCGTAGCCCGCACCGGTTATACTGGCGAAGACGGAGCGGAATGCATCCTCGAGCCCTCCGCCGCCGAAGATCTTTGGAACAGTCTCGTCGACGCCGGCGCCACGCCGGTGGGGATTGGCGCCAGGGACACGCTCAGACTCGAAGCCGCGCTTCCTCTTCACGGAAGCGACATCGACGCCAGCACGAACCCTTTCGAGGCAGGCCTGAGGTGGGCAGTCTCGCTCGAGGACGGCGCCGACTTCACCGGTAGGACCACTCTTCGCGAGCTGTCCGAGAGAATGCCCGAACGGGCCCTCGCTCACCTGCGGACCGAAGGGCGTGCAGTGCTCCGACCGGGATACTCGATCGAAGCCGACAAAGAGCCCGTCGGAACTTTCACGAGTGGAACTTTTAGCCCCACGCTCGGTTATGGAATAGGGATGGCATATCTGCCTCTTATGTTCGCCAGCTCAGGCACGATCCTCGCTAGTATCGTCCGAGGCAAACCGGTGCCGGTCGAGGTGGTCCCCCGGCCGTTCTATCGGAGGCCGAGTTAGCGGCAAGGGCACCAGAGGGACATGGAGTATCCGAGCGACCGTCTGTACGCAGAGACGCACGAGTGGATCCGGATGGAGGCGGACATCGGAACGGTAGGAATCTCCTATTCGGCCCAAGAGCAGCTCGGGGACGTGGTGTTCGTCGAGCTCCCCGATGCAGGAACAGTTGTTACAAGGGGAGACCCATTTGGTGTCATTGAGTCCGCGAAAGCCGCCGTGGACCTCAATTCTCCCGTCAGCGGGGAAGTGATCTCACTCAACGAAGATCTGCCGGGCGCTCCCGAGCTGGTCAACGAATCCCCATATGACCGGGGCTGGATGATAACGGTCCGCTTGGCAAGTCCGGGCGAGCTTGATGACCTCCTGGACGCTGCAGCCTACGCGCAGCTAAGCGGAGAAGTCTGAGATGCCGGATGAAGGCGGGGGCGCGCCGACCCCGTACATACCAAATACCGATGCTGATCGGCAGACCATTCTTCAGACCATCGGGGCAGCATCGGTAGACGCCCTCTTCGCCGACGTGCCAGCAGAGCACCGAGACCCGGCGATTTCACTGCCGCCGTCTCTCTCTGAGTCCGAGCTCCGGGAGGTCTTCTCTGACCTGGCGGACAGAAATTCCGTAAGAACCGACCGACCGGTCTTCCTGGGCGCCGGGGCTTACAACCGCTACGTCCCGGCGGTCGTTTCCCAGCTGACCTCGAGATTCGAATTCTCCACCGCCTATACGCCCTACCAGCCCGAAATCAGCCAGGGAACCCTCCAGTCGGCTTTTGAATACCAGTCGGTCGTGTGCGATTTGACCGGGTTGGATGTTTCGAACACCGGCCTCTACGACGTGGCCGCAGCGACTGCGGAGGCATGTCTGCTTGCGGCCAGGGCAACGAAGCGACGGTCCGTCGCCCTGCTTGAGCCGATGCATCCGGGAACCGTCGACGTTGTCAGAACTTACGCGTTCGGCGCCGATATCGAGGTCGACATCGTTGCCGATGCACGGGATATCAGCGATAGGCACGCCTGTCTGGCCATCCAACAACCGGACTTCTTAGGCGGCATCGTGGACGTCGAGCAATTGGCCGAAAAGGCACACACGGCCGGGGCGCTGTGCATCGTGATCACCGATCCCCTGACACTGGGCCTTCTCCGGGCCCCGGGCGACGCGGGGGCCGACGTCGTGACGGGCGAAGGTCGTGACCTGGCGGGACCGATTGGATTCGGGGGGCCGTCCCTAGGGCTCTTCGCCGCAAGGAAAGCACTACTCCGGCAAGTGCCTGGCAGAATTGTTGGCCGCACAAGCGAAATCGTGGACGCAGGCGGGGATCGACCCCCGAAGACCGGCTACGTACTCACTCTCCAGGCCCGGGAGCAGTTCATTCGCCGCGAGCGTGCCACCTCGAATTTTTCGACCGGTCAGGCGCTGGTTGCTCTCGGCTTCACGATCGCCATGCAGGCCCTCGGGCCGGAAGGCCTCCGCGGCTCCGCGAACGTCTGCTACCAGAAGGCTCACTCGGCGGCCAAGCAAATCGCAGCCCTCTCAGGGTTCGACGTGATTGAACGAGGGCCCTGGTTCCAGGAGTTCCTCGTCAATGGCCCGCTCCCGCCAGCCGAAGTGCTCCGCCGCCTGGCATGCAACGACATTGTGGGCGGCCTAGACGTCTCAACCCGGCCCGAACCTGAAGCTGACAACGCGTTTCTAGTAGCAGTGACCGAGGCAACGCCGGAGTCCCACATCGAGCGACTCGTCTGCTCGCTCGCGGCGATCGGATGCGGAGATTGAAGGGGCGAGAGTCTGACTTCGGAGCATCCCTCACGTTCGACCGCAGCGTGCCCGGCCGCAGGGCAGTTGACGTACCCCACTGGAACGGACCGGAGGCAGAGCTTCCCCCCGAGCACTTTCTCCGCAAGAGCACCCTCCTGCCTGAGATGAGCCAAGGCGCCCTGGTCCGCTATTACACCGAACTCTCGAGCCGGAACTTCAGTGTCGATTCTGGGCCCTACCCGCTCGGCTCATGCACGATGAAGTACAACCCGAAGGTGAACGACGAAGTTGCCTTGCTCCCCGGGTTCGCCCGTCTGCATCCCTTCGAGGCCCCGGCGGCGGTCCAAGGCACCCTTGCCGTCTACTCCCAACTCCAGAACGCTCTCGGCGAACTCACTGGCCTTCCAGCAGTAAGCCTCGCCCCCGCGGCGGGAGCGCAGGGCGAGCTGGCCTCGATCTTGATGATTAAGAAGGCCCTCATAGAGCAAGGCGAGATCGAGTCCCGCAGGCGTGTGCTGGTCCCCGACAGCGCTCACGGAACAAACCCGGCCACCGCAGCGATGGCCGGATTCCAAGTGACTCAGATCCCAACCGGGTCGGACGGTTCCATGGACTCAGCGGTGCTCAAAGAAGAGCTGGACACTTCTGTGGCGGCCTTGATGGTCACCCTGCCAAATACCCTTGGACTTTGGGAGTCTGGCATTGAAGAGGTCGCGGACCTTGTTCACTCCCGCGGGGCTTTTCTCTTCGGCGATGGTGCCAACCTGAACGCTGTTGTCGGTCGGGTCCGCTTCGGGGACCTCGGTTTCGACGTCATGCAGCTGAATCTTCACAAGACCTTTGCCACTCCCCACGGCGGAGGCGGGCCGGCGTCCGGACCCGTGTGCGCGAGCAGGGCGCTCGCTTCGTTCCTGCCGGCCCCCGTCGCCGTGCACAACGATTCCGGTGACATCGTGTTTGAGCGGCCGGAACGCTCCATTGGCCAGCTGCAGCAGTACCACGGCTGTGCGCCGGTGCTGATCCGCGCCCTCGCCTATATTCGGTCACTCGGCCTCGACGGCCTGCGAGCCGTATCAGAGAACGCGGTGTTAAACGCCAATTATCTCCAGGCTCTCGTGAGGGGAAGCTATGAGCTGCCCTTCGACCGGCCTGTCTCACACGAGGTGGTGTTCTCTGGCTCACGACAGCGTCGAGACCACGGCGTTCGCACTTTGGACATCGTTAAGCGGCTGATCGACTACGGGTTCCACCCGCCGACGGTCTATTTCCCCCTCATCGTTGACGAAGCGCTGATGTTCGAGCCCACTGAGACCGAGTCCCGCGAAGACATCGAGGCGTTGGCAGCCGCTCTAAACTCCATAGCCTCCGAGGCGGCTGCCAACCCGGAGCTTCTCCACAGCGCCCCTCATGACACACCTG
>DASCML010000115.1:0-7678 GCA_036010925.1 Dehalococcoidia bacterium
CTATCTCCCGAAAGTTACTCGTCGTTTGAGGAGGAGAGCAGGTCATTACGAGGATGTCAGGTTCCGGGCAAGCGGCGAGAATTCGTTCCCGGCCTTCGTCCGTGCTGTGATCCGCGACGATTGGCGTTACCGAAACCCCAGTCTCATTCCCTATCTCATCGCACGAGCGACGAAGTCGTTCTTCGCCTCGCGCGGACACGAAAAGATCGACACCTTCGCGAGCAAGGGCAAGCGCGCTTCCCCGCCCAAGGCCAGCACTTCCCCCGTTTACGATCGCCTTCTTGCCGGCTATTCCGAGATCCATAGCTTCTCCAACCTAATTCGAGGATGAGGCGCAAGCTACGCCCAACATCTTTGCGTCCGCAACTCGACGTTCGGCCGCGTACTTCCCATGGCACGTTTGCCCAGGCTCACAATAGTTGTCCTGGCAGTCACAATCATGGCCTGAGACAACGGGTCGGGCGAGAAACCGGCGAGAGATCCACGGAGAAACAAGTCCCGCCCATGCGTGACCACGAAACTGCCGTAACGGCCGCGTCACCCGCTCCAAATTCGCCTCAGCTGGGAGCGCCCAACGTTCGCTACGCTGGATCGACGAGTCAGCAGGGAGAAAGCAATACCTTACGTGATGCAAATAGATGTCAGCGTTGAGGCAAAACGAACTCAAGGCTCAATCGAACTGTCCAGGGCCGGGCGCGCCCGGCCCTGGATGCTATCGGCTGTTACACTCAGATGCGAATCCAGAGAGAATCGCCAGGGAGTTATCGTGGCCAAGACGAAGCCTGACCGTAGAAAAGATTCTCCCGTTTCGCCCCCGCCGGGGTCTGGCGGGCACGTGAAGCGCCGGCTGCGCCCGGTGACCACGAGACCGCCAGATCGTCGGATCCAACGGACGAAAGCCAAGTAGAAACCCTACGCCGGGTAGGTGCCAGGAGGCGGGACGACCTGCCAACCCACAGGTAGATCGCCCACTCAACCCATTCTCGCCGCGACGGCCACTGCCGCCGCCCGGTTCGCCGCTGAGGGACGTTGAGTCAAAGGGCTTGGGGGCCCGATCGAACAGTCACCCTGAGTACGAAATTCGATCAGCCGCGCTCAAATCCGATAGACGCTTTCGGCCGTTCCTCTGCACATTGCCGTCTTCTCGCTCTCCGAAAAGCTACTCACCACCTTCTTCATTCCGTTCCAGATCACGTGATAGCTGATCGACCACCTGTCGACTGGGAAGTTACTTTCGAACATGCAGCGTTCAGGCCCAAAACACTCAATCGTGTGGAGGTAGAACGGGGCGAACGCCTCGACGAACTCGTCGGAAGTTGGCGGGAATGGCCGCGTGTCCCATCCGTGTCCGATGTCGGGCATGGCCAGACCCCCGAGCTTTGCATACACATTGGGATAGTCTGCGATGTCGGCAATGTCCTTCTTCCATTGCTCGAATATTTCGGCCCGGTGCGAGGCGTAGGGTCCAACACCCAGTGGTGTACCGAAATGGTCGAGGATGATGGTGGTATCCGGCGCCGCGCGAACCAAGTCCAGGAACTCCCGGTTTTGATAATGGTAGTGCCATGTCTCGTAGGTAAGCCCTCGAGTGCCAAGGAACTTCACTCCATCACGAAATCCTTGGTCTGCGTACAGGCCGGCGGGAGCACGGCCGACGATGCGTAATGCCTCCGGTCGCTCTGCCCGCGACCCGGCGTGCCGGATCCCCCGGAAAAGTCCGTCTCCCGCTTCCTCGTGAGCGTCAAGCACCTCGGCCACCGCCCCACCCAACCTAAGGTCTGCGTGGGAGACGATCCCAGAGATGACCGGACCCGGGCCATTTCTGCTTTCCACGGCGATCACCCTCACGAATTCAGTCTCGCCGACCGGACGAAGGTGTTCGGGGCCATCCTTCCAATATCCAGACCCGCATTCGACAAATACGGTTTTTACGACATTGTGACCGGTGCCCGCGTCCTCGAGGAGCTCGTCGAGAAGATAAGTTGAACTGCGGCGTTCCCAGAGGTGATGGTGAGGGTCGACGATCGGGCGCTCCGGATCGACGATTTCTTCTTTCAGTAGGCCAAGCCACTCATTGGATCCAGGTTCTGGTGAGGTCATCCTGATCCCTCCGACTGCTGGCGCCAAACTCTACAGCAGCGACCACTTCCGGTCCGGCGAGCTCGTGTTCGAAACCGCCGTTAGGGTCCCCACGGGAGGATCCATTAACTGGAGGTCTGGCGAGCAATTTAGCGCCGATTTTCGAGCCCCCGTCGATCGTGATCATCGGCCCAGACGGCAACGGAACCTAGAGCTCGACCGTAGACTTGAACATTTCGCCGCTCCCGGCTCCGGCGACATGCGCTGGTGAGCGTGAACGCCCATGATGGGCAGGCGGGCCTCACCTCTGCGATCCGCCAATTCAGAGCCGGAGGAACGATGGCTCAGCGCCCAGCCCTCGCGACCCTCCTCCCACCCCCAAGCCTGAAGGGCTTCCAATTCTGGATGGCGACCCTTGCCATCCATCTCTACTTCGTCTCCTACGGGATCTCGATCGTGAACGTCCCAAGCTCCCTCGCGAGCGAGCCCGACTGGGTGGTGGGCATCGTCGTGGGTGCTCTCGGAATATCAGGAATGATCTCGAGGCCACTGATCGGGATTTGGGTCGACACAGGAGGACGTGAACGCTGGGCGGGGATCGGCGGAATGGGAACCGCAGTTGCCTTCGTGGGCTACGGCCTGAGCCTCGACCCATGGGTAATGCTGGGCTTCCGCCTGTTGCACGGCGTCGCTATGGCCCTATTCACCACGGCGCTGCTGGCGATGGTTGCTGGCCTCATCCCAGAACGTCAACGCGGCGTCGGCGTCGGTCTGTATCAAAGCGGCAACGCTGCGGCCCAGTTGTATTCGGCGCCGCTTGCCGTTTGGCTGGCAACTCAAACTTCCTTCGAGGTAGCGTTCTTGGCCGGGGCGCTTGCGGCCGGGCTGGCCTTTGGGGTCGGTGCGATCGTCCGTGATCGCGAACCACCGGGCACTAAGGCATACGTGCCCTGGAGCCAGCGCGAGTGGGTATCCAGGTCGGCCCTCATGCCCGCCCTTGTCTTCTTGACCATGACCACCACAGTCGGAGCGGTGGTGGCCTTCCTCCCTCTGTTCGCAGAAGAACGAGATCTCGGTAATCCAGGGCTTTACTACACGGTCTGGGGTGCGGCCCTCTTCGCCACCCGATTCTTTGCCGGCGCGGCGGGTGACCGCTTCGGCCGGAAGACGGTGATGGTGCCATCACTGCTGGGCGGAGCCGTCGGGCTCTTTCTTCTTGCTGCCACGGAAACCGGCTGCCTCATGCTTCTTTCAGGGGCGATCGCAGGTGTCGCACTCGGTGGCGTCCAGGTTTCCGTGGTCGCACTCGTCGTGGATCGGGCACCGGCGGACGCGAGGGGAGCCGCAATGGCAACGTACACGCTGGCATGGGATATCGGGGCCGTCGTCGGTGGCGTTCTCCTCGGCTTCATCATCAACGCCACCTCCTACTCCCTCGGCTTTGCCCTCGTAGGGATCTTGCCCCTGGGAGGGATGGTTCTTTACGTTCTGCGCATCAGTCGCAACGACGGCGACCGTGCCGCCGTTGTCCTCAGCAAGCCGGCGAGATGAGACCTGGAGTGTTCACACCACCGCGACCCCCCAGCGAATACATAGTCGCCTTTCGGAAAGCAACCCCCTCTATACTTTTGATAACACAATGGTCAGGGGAGAGCGATGAGTCAGACCGGAACGCCACCGTCCTCCAGCGCGCTGAACGACCGGATCACGGCAGCGATCGACGAGTTCCGCGAGGAGCTCATCGCTGTCAGCCGTGACATTCATTCACACCCCGAGCTCAACTACGAGGAATGGCATGCTGCTGGAGTGCTGGCTGACTCTCTCGAGGCCAGGGGCTTCGAGGTGCAGCGCAGCGTCGGGGGAATTGAGACCGCCTTCGCGGCCACCCTCGAAGGCAGGGCCGACGGTCCCACGGTCGCCCTCCTGGCCGAGTACGACGCCCTCCCCGGCGTTGGCCATGGATGTGGCCATAACCTGATCGCCATCTCCAATATCGGCGCCGCATTCGGCCTCAAGGCCGCAATGGCCGAGCTTCCCGGCCGGCTCGTCGTCCTGGGCACGCCGGCCGAAGAGGGCGGTGGCGGCAAGATTCGCATGTTGGAAGCGGGAGTGTTCGACGGCGTCGATGTCTCCCTCTCTTCCCATCCAGGCTCACACCTGACCGTCATCCGAACCGACCTCCCGATCGACGAAACGACCGGCCTGGCAATGGTCGGATTCCGGTACATCTTTCGGGGGTTAGCGTCTCATGCAGCGGCCCGCCCGGAGGCGGGCATCAACGCGCTGAACGGCGTCATTCACCTATTCACGGGAATCGACGCGATGCGCCAGCACCTCCGCGGTGACGTGCGCATGCACGGCGTGATCACAGACGGCGGGAGCGCTCCTAACGTCGTACCGGACTTCGCGGCTGCCAATTTTATGCTCCGCGCAGGGGACTCCAACTATCTGCGCGACGAGGTCGTCCCCAAGATCCGGTCCGTTGCGGAAGGGGCCGCAGCGATGACTGGAGCCGAACTGGTTGTTAAGGACTACTACCCGTTCTATGAAAATACGATTCCGAGTAACGCTCTGGCGGCGGCTGTGCGAGGCCACGCGGAAGCACTTGGAATCACCATCGATCCGCCCCCCGACCCCGCCGGCGCACGAGGCTCTACCGACCTCGGAAATATTAGTCAGATAATGCCCACTTATGCGATGTCCTTCGCAGTGAGCGAGACGCAAATCCCCGGACACTCCAAGGAGATGGCTGCAGCTGCGATTACGGACTTGGCTCACACAAACGCGCTCATCACAGCCAAGGCACTGGCCCTGACGGCAGCAAACCTGTTCGGTGACCAAGCATTCCTCGACCAGGCCCGGGATGAATTTCAGGAGCGCCTTGCTGCCAGCGAAAGCTCAAACGATTAGACAGCGTCGCAGGGCAGCTTCACCCACGCGGGACGAGACGACTCGGCTCCACTACGATGCCATGATGCCCCACCCCAACCCACCCCTCAGAAGAGCTTAGTGCGCTTTGCGCACGCTTTACGCGAGGCCGCCCGGGTCCTCACGGGCCGCCGCCGCATCTTCCGTGGCTGGTGGGTCCTGGCCGCGGCATTCACCTCGATCGGCCTGGTCAACGGCGTCGCCTTCTGGTCCATCGGTCTGTTCGTCGAACCCCTCGAAGATGAGTTCGGCTGGAGCCGGGCCGAGGTCTCTCTCGGGTTCTCGCTTTCACTTGGACTCAGCGGCCTCGCGGCGCCGATGGTGGGCCGCTGGGTCGACCGGCGGGGTCCTCGCTCCGCGATCATCCTGGGAGCAACCGCGACGGCCGGTACTTATCTGTTATTGGCGACGACGGAGAACCTCTGGCAGTGGTACCTCTACATGTCCCTCAACGGCCTTCTGCGGCACTTCGTTTTCATCATTCCGTTTATGGCCCTCCTAGCCCGTTGGTTCGACCGCAGGCTGAGCGTTGCCGGCGCCGTCCTTGGAGCGGGGCTGATGGTCGGCGGAATGCTCGTTGTCCCCGTGATGAGGGTCTTGATCGACTCACTGGAATGGCAGGGTGCCTTTGTCGTCGCCGGCGTTAGCGTCCTGGTCGTCGTTCCGCTGCTCGCCGTAACCGTGATCCGCGATACGCCCGCCGACGTAGGGGAGCTGCCTGACGGCGTACCGCGACCTGAAGGCCAATCGCCGGGCGAGATGCCCGGCCCAACGGGAGGTCTATCGCTCAGAGCAGCTCTCCACACCCGCCTCTTCTGGGCTTTGACGCTGGGCATGACGCTCTACCCATTTGGGATGGTCACCTGGGTCGCTCACTCGGCCCCCTTCTATGAGTCCGTTGGGCTCTCTCCGGGCACTGCGGCGTTTCTCATCTCGCTGAGCGCCGCCCTAGCGATCCCACCCCGGCTGCTCGCCGGTCACTTCGCCGATAGGATTTCGAACCTCGAGTACGGGGCAGCAGGGGTAGCGCTGGTGCTGTTCCTCGCGATGGGAATCCTGGTTGTAGACACGGGCACGGTGGCCATGGTCCTCTTCTTCCCCCTGTTCGTACTGGGCTTTGCCGCCGGTGGAGCGCTCTTTGAGGCATTGCTGATCCCCCGGGCGTTCGGTGTCCAGAATTTCGCCACGATCCTAGGCGTGGTGGTGATCATCCAGACCGCCGGCTTCATCTCCGGCCCTACGATCGCGGGGGCAATTTTCGATGCTACCGGCTCTTACGACTGGGTCCTCGTGATGGTGACCGCATTCTTCTTCGCAACGGCTGCCAGCTTTGCGGTCGCGGGCCGCTTGCCGCGGCCGGAACTTCCGGGGAAGCCCGTGCCGCACAGTCCTTCGGATGCAACGGCGGCTCGCTAGCCGCGAAAAATCTGGGACCCGCGAGGGGGTTCGTTGCCACGCTGAAATCCCGGCCCAAGAGTCATTCTCCGATAATACTTCGGACGCATGACCTTATAATCGACCCCTCAAGAATCAACCAGCGCGTCCGGTCGATCTCTGGGCCAGACTCGACCATTTCCTGCCACCCAGACGGCACGCGTGCATGATGAGGCCCCGGACCGGGAACCCGACCGTCGACTTCGATGATGAGACGATCCCGCAAAAAGGAGAGCACATGACCGCCAAGATCATCTGGACGAAGACCGACGAGGCTCCGGCTCTCGCCACCTACTGCCTACTCCCAATAGTCAGAGCGTTCACGAATGGGACGGGGCTGACGGTCGAGACGAGTGACATCTCGCTGGCCGGCCGGATCATCGCCAACTTCCCGGAAGACCTGACCCCAGAACAGAGAATTCCCGACCATCTCACGATGTTGGGCGAGCTGACCCAGACCGGTGAGGCAAACATTATCAAGCTTCCAAACATCAGCGCTTCAATCCCCCAGCTCAAGAGCGCGATCAAGGAACTCCAAGAGAACGGATACGACATCCCCGACTTTCCTGGCGAGCCGGGCACCGATTCCGAACGCACCATCGCCGCCAGATATTCAAAAGTCCTCGGATCAGCCGTGAACCCGGTGCTTCGGGAAGGTAATTCCGACCGGCGGCCCATGACCTCCGTCAAGAAGTTCGCGCAGAAGCATCCCCACCGGATGATGCAAGCCTGGCCGGAGTCCGGCTCGAAGTCACGGGTTGCTCACATGAAGAAGAAGGACTTCTTCGAAAGCGAAACCTCGATGACACTCGACGTACCAACCACAGCGAAGATCGAGTTCGTCGGCAGCGATGGGACAGTTAAGGTCCTTAAGGAGGAGATCCCTCTGCAGACGGCGGAAGTGATCGACGCCGCCGTGATGAACGTGGCTGCGCTACGCGCTTTCTTCGAAGAGCAGATCGAAGCCGCAAAGCGGGGCGGCGTGCTGCTGTCCCTCCACCTCAAGGCGACGATGATGAAGGTGTCCGACCCGATCATGTTTGGTCACTGCGTCTCGGTTTATTACAAGGACGTGCTTCTGAAACACGCCGACGCACTGGCGGAGGCCGGCGCCAACGTCAACAATGGCATTGGCGACGTGATCGAAAAACTGGACAGGCTGCTCGCCGCCAAGAAGGCCGACATCGAAGCTGATCTCGAAGCCGTCTACGAGAGACAGCCCCAGCTCGCAATGGTC
>DASCML010000116.1:0-7265 GCA_036010925.1 Dehalococcoidia bacterium
GACCGGGCATTTGCCGTCCAGGGATTTGGCGTAGTGGTAACTGGGACGCTGGTTGACGGCTCCTTCGAAGTGGGTCAGGAAGTTGAACTACAGCCAGGGAGAGTCCGCGCACGCATCCGCGGCCTTCAGAGGCATAGAAGCCATGTGAATCGGCTAGGTCCAGGGACCCGCGCCGCCGTGAACCTGAGCGGAGTACGGCTGGAGGATGTGCGACGAGGGATGGTGCTTGCTTTGCCTGGGACGGTAGCGCCAGCGAGAGCGGTGGATGTGAGGCTGCGGGCAACCAGGCTCATTGCGCACCCGCTCCAGCATGATGCGGGAGTCACGTTTCTCTCATCGACGGCCGAGTCGGAGTCTAAGCTGCGGCTTCTTGACCGTGAGCAGCTGGAGGCCGGCGAAGAGGCGTGGGCGCAATTCGTACTCTCGGTCCCGGCTCCGGTCCTTTCCGGTGACCACTGCGTGGTTCGTACCTCGAACGACACCATCGCTGGGGGCCGCGTCGTTGTCGTGAATCCTCGCCGTCATCGGCGAAACGACCCCCAGGTGCTCGTCGCTCTTGAATTGATGCTTGAAGGCACACCCGAGGATCGTCTCCTGGATCTTTTGCTCGGCGGCCCCCAATCCCGGGATGGAGTCGGGCAACTGCTGAGTACTGCGGAGGTGGAGGTCGAGCGGGCCTTGGAGGCCCTTGTTGCGCGCGGGGACGTGTTCGTACACAGCGGACTTCTTCTATCGCACGTCTGGCTCGATGGGGCGGTCTCCCGCCTGCTGGGCACAGTCGAGGATTATCTCGCCGACCACAAACTACGGGCCTCGGCCCCTCGCGAACATGTTCGTGGCGCGCTGGCGTTGGAACCTCTTCCCTTCGATTCGGTCGCAGCCGCGGGCGTAGCCGGTGGACAGCTCGAGGAGGTCGGGGCAGGGCTGGCGCCATCTGGATATGAGGTACAGCTGTCAGAAAAGCAGCAGCGGCAGGTTGACGGTTTCCTTCACGCGATTCGCCAGGGTGGCTCCAGCCCTCCAACCGATGGGCTTCCGGCTGCGGATCTCCTCGCGTACCTGGCTGAACGCGAATTGGTCGAGGACACGGGGTCCGGTGTGGTGTTCGACCGAGATGTTTTTGGTCAGATGAGCCAGCGGATATTGTCTTATCTGGAGGAGCACGGCTCGATCACATTGGCAGAGGGTAGAGACCTCTTCGGCACCAGTCGGAAATACGCCCAGGCGTTCCTCGAACACCTCGACAATCTTCGTGCGACGCGTCGCGTGGGTGACTCGCGCGTCCTGCGAAATCCTAGGCGGAGGAATTGATGCTTGCGTCGGAAGACGTGGCTCGACAACTTCCGGCCGTCGTCGGTCACGTCCGGGATCGCCTGGATCGAATGACTGCTGGGATTAACCAGGCGAAAGCAGGGGTCCGCTCCTGGGCAGCCGACCCGGAGACCAGCAACAAACGGATCGAGGAGACCATGGCCGGCACGCCCCGGCCTTTCGCGCTCACTCTAGAGGAGAGCCCGGATGGCTCCTTCTCGCCAAGTCCGTTCGAAGACTGCACCGTAGTTGCCGCGGACGGGTCTTCGATTCCGGTTGACCGATTTGCGCCACTTCCCTGCTACGCGGTGAACGTCGGATCCGTCGCGCTACCTTACGGAACTGTCGGCCAGCCGGTGCTGACGGCGGTCGCCCATGTGGGCCCCGCCGAATCCAGCGAAGAGCCGGATGTGTCTGCCGGCGGCCTCGATCTTCTGCGTGATGTTAAGGAGATGGAGGCCGTCGCGTCCCTGGCCGGCGAACGGGCGGTCTACGGGCCTTCAGTTGCGCTGCTTGACGGAACGTTGTTTCCCTGGGATCTGGACTCTCTCCTGGTCGCACCGTCCGTCCGTATGGCCTTGAGGGAGCGCACCGCGGACGTCCTGGCGTTCATGCGATCGCTACCCGGTCCGGTCTCGCTGGGTTCATATATTTCAGCTTCCCGGGCTGCAGATGTGGTGACGTCTCTGTCCTGCTTGATCGATACCGATGATGCGTGGCCGGAGTCGGATTCGATGTTGTTTCGCTCCTGCCTCTCGGAGGGCCAGCGGAGTGCGGTGTTCCAGGCCCGGAGTGACCGAGCTAGGAGGGTGGAGTCTGAATTCTCTCCTTGCGACCAGGTCTGCTTCTTCTACATCCGCTTTGGCGACGACATTGCCCGGGTCGAGTTCCCACGGTGGGCGACTGACAAGGCCCGCGTGGAGCGTCTCCATGCTGGGTTGGTCGATCAGTGCACCCGCTGTGACGGATATCCCAGGGCCCTTCAGGAGGCCCACGAACAGGCCGTGGTCAGTTTCTCCGATAGGGACCTGTTTGCTCGTCTCCTGGAAAAGGCGACCGTCTCAAGGGGGATTCGTTGGCAACCGATTGGCAAAGGAGCGAGTAAGAGGAGAAGGGCCCTGTGACCGCAGCCGCGCCCCGGGTGATCGAATCGAAGTTGAGGGGCTTTTCATGCGCCTACAGTGACTATGTTGACGACCCTTATCAGCTCGGGGAGTTCGTCGTGGTTCGCGAGGGTCGTTTTCCCGTCATCGGGGTGGTGTCAGCGGTAGAGAGCGGTCCCGAGGATCCGAGCCGTCCTCTTCTTCCACGGGGCGCCCCGGGAGTATCGGCCGCCGAGGTGCTGACCATCAATGCTGGAATGAGGGAGCTATTGCGCACCGAGGTTGGGGTCGTAGCCTGCGGCTACTTTGCGGGAGACAGGGCTCGCCCCGGTCTCCCTCCTCTCCCCACTCCGCTGCTGGCGGAGGTGGAGCTGGCAGCGAGTTCCGAGATAGGCGCCTTCGCCTCAGACTGTGCTTTTCTGGAACGTCTTATTTTCGATTCTGGCTCGAACGATTCAACGGTAACTGCTGCGCTACGACGGGTGGCTCTTGCTCTTAAGCCGGGTGAAAACGATTTCCTGGTCGGGGCAGGGAAGGAACTGGCGCGGCTTCTCCGCGCCGACCCGGCCCGCCTGGCCACCATTCTCAGAGGGGTTGTTGACTGATGCCGGACGAACGGGCGCCGAGAATCGGGGTTGTCATCGGTGGCTCGCTGACCAGGGGGGTCGAGGCGAGAGTGTCGAGCGGAAACTCTCCAATCCTGGGGCAGTATGTGACCGCCCCGCTTGATGGCGGTAAGGCGCTGGTCGGCATGGTCACTGACATTATGCTCCAGGCCGGAGAGCCGGCATCGGTGGCCTGGCCGCCGCCCGCCGGTGACCGCCCGTCCGCCCGGCTTCTCCGAGAGGTACTGGCCGATACGGCGGTTTATACGGCGGCACAGATCACTCCCTATTTGGAGCTCGAGGAGGGGATACTGGACCCGGCCCGAGCGCGTTCGCTGCCGAGGCACTTCGCACCAGTCCACCTGGCAGACCAGGAGATCGTGGATGCCGCATTCACGACCGGAGGAGATGCCGTCCATGTCGGATCGCCTCTTGGGATGCCGAGGGTTGAAGTATGCGTCGATATGGAGCGACTCTTTGAGCGCTCAGCCGCTGTATTCGGCAAGAGCGGAACCGGGAAGACCGTGTTGACGCTTCAGATACTCGACGCTCTACTCGCCCGGTCGAAGAATGCGCCGACTCAAAGTGAGCGAACTGTTGCGTTGGTCTTCGACATGCACAACGACTACGGGCGGAACTTGAAATTCGGGGGGGGTTACAGACGCTCCCTGCGAGACAGTCACCCGACCGACGTGACGGTCTACAGCCTCGAGTCTCAAGCTCCAGGTCAGGACGGTTCGGTGGAAATCGGCACGCGGGACATCCAACCGGAGGACTTAGCTGTTCTTCAAACAGCCGGGCACTTTACGCTGGCTGCCCTGGAGGCTGCCCACGAGTTCCACGAGCGCTACGGGCGAGACTGGGTCGACGAGCTTCTGGCACGAGATCCTTCGGAGGCACTGATCGCAGGTGCCTGGTCCGGTGCGCAAGTGCCGGACCAGGTGAACTGGTCGACCGTCGCCGGCCGTCTTGGGGTCCATTCGAGTTCGCTCGATAACCTGCGTCGTGGACTTCGCCATTTCGAGCGCCGGAAGGTGGTTCGGTCTGGTTCGAGCCAGTTCGAGGGCGGCCTCGAGCACATCGTAAAGACGCTGCAGGGGGGCAAGAGCGTTGTGGTCCAATTCGGGCGCTTTGGGTCGGACCTAGTCACGTACATGCTCGTGGCCAACATGCTCTCGCGCCGCATCTGGGATCGTTATCGAATCGCGGTTGATCGTGCTTCGGAGAATGACGGCCAAGGACCCAATCGACTGGTAATCGTGATCGAAGAAGCTCATAAATTCGTCGACCGATCGCTGGCAAATTTCAGCATCTTCGGGCAGATCGCTCGCGAGTTGAGGAAGTACAGCGTGACCCTCCTCGTCATCGACCAAAGACCGAGTCAGATCGACCCGGAAGTCCTCTCCCAGATAGGTACGAAGTTCTGTTTCCAGCTTGATTCGGAGTCGGACGTTGAAGCCATGGTCGGGGGCGCAATGGGCAGAACCGCGCTACGACAGGTGATCAGCTCCCTGGAGAGCCAGCAGCAATCGCTGGTGTTCGGCCATGCGGTGCCGATGCCCGTGGTTGTCCGCACGGTCGATTTCACCGGCGACCGGGGGGCTGGGGCCGGGCTCCGGCCCGCCGGTGGGCAGGGCGGATCACTGCGCGAGCGGCTTGATTACCCGGCGCGTGAACCGCGGACGGAGAATCCGTTGTTCGGTTAGTCGGGGTGTGTTCGAGGTGCGACCTATTGATTGAAGTGAGGCAGCCAAGGCTGGTCCCGGCCTCCTCTGCCGGCTGCTTTGGTGCTTTGAGACGGTGTCTGGTGGCCGTGGGGCAACAAGCCTAACTGGGGCTGTTGGCCGAGCTTCTCAGGCAGGCTCCGCCTGCGGTTTGGGGGACGCTCTTCGGAGCCTCCGCAGGAACTTGCCGATGTCGTTGTTCTCCCAGGCGACGAGTACCTGGCTCGCAATGCCGATGGAGCTGTAGGTCCCGCTGATGATTCCGATGAGGAGCACGAGGAGGAAGTTCTGGATAGTCTCTCCGCCGATCAAGAGCATCGCTACAACCGTTAGAACGACTACGAGTGATGTGTTAATCGAACGCGCAAGAGTCTGGGTCATGGATGCGTTGATCGCCTCTTCAAACGGTATGTAGGGATCGCGCTTTACGGTCTCCCGAATGCGGTCAAAGACGACGATCGTGTCGTGGACAGAAAACCCGATCACCGTGAGGAGTGCCGTGAGGAAGCCCGTATCGACCTCCGTTCCGTTCAATTTTCCGAGCAGCGAGAAGAGCCCGAGAACCATGAATGTGTCGTGGAGGACGGCGACGATCGCCGCGGCGCCATACCGGAACGAGCGCGGTATACCTCTGAATGCCCACGTGATGTAGAGGAGTATCGCGACGGCAGCGACGATCACTGCAATTGTGGCGTTCCGCGCAATCTCCGTTGATACCGTGCTGGAAACGGTTGCGAAATCGAGCCGCTCTAACGCGCCTAATCTCTGTTGGAGCCCGGCCTCTATCTGGTCGAGTTCACCCGGCACGATCGGGCCGACGTCGTCCTCAGGCGGCGGATTCTCGAGTTCGTCCGTGCGTATGAGATAGGTGTTCTCGCCTGCTCCCTGGACTCTGGCTTCCGGATGCCCTAGGTCTCCGATCGCGGACCGGAGGTCTGATTGGGAGACCGCTTGCTCTGTGAACCGGACCGTGAATGAGGAGCCGGACGTGAATTCGATTCCCGGCCGCAGGTGGGGTGGAATTGCGAGAACGATGGCAGAAATGGCGAACAGCACGAACCCAATGCTGAGGTACCACCAGCGTTTCCCGGAGAAATCGATGAGGCCGCGGGCTCGAGGTGCTGCTTCGGCTTCCTCGCGACTCTGCTCCTCGGCGTTGAAGAGCCATGGATTTCTCGCCAGCCGGGTCCCGACGATCATCTTCAGGAAGGTCCTCGTGACCGTAATGGCCGAGAACATCGAAATAAGTACGCCGACGGCCAGGGTCAGGGCGAACCCCTTCACCAGGGCAGAGCCGAACTGGTCCCCAAACCAGAACAGGATCAGGCACGTTATCAGTGTTGAAACGTTGGAATCGCGGATTGATGTCCATGCTCGCGAGAAGCCGATGTCGATCGCCCGATTCAGGGTGTGGCCCCGTCTGAGCTCTTCTTTCATCCTTTCGAATATGAGGATGTTTGCGTCCACCGCCATGCCGACGGACAGCACGAATGCGGCTATGCCGGAGAGAGTCAGCGTGACGGGCCACAGCTTGAAGGCAGCGAGAGTCACCGCCGTGTATACGGCTAGGGCGATGCCGGCAAGCAGGCCCGGCAGGCGGTAGTAGAGGATCATGAAGAGTGCCACGGCGATGAGGCCGATCTCCCCCGCATGCACGGAATCGACGACGGAATCGTCACCAAGGGACGCGCTCACCTCAGTTGCCTGGACTGTCTGGAACGGAATCGGTAAGGCGCCGGCGTTGAGCTGGCGCGAGAGGGTCCGCGCCTCACTGAAGGAGTCCTGTCCAGTGATCTGCCCAATATCGGAGATTACCCCCTGGACCTGGGCTCGAGAGATCAGATCACCGTCCAGGTAGACGAACAGGAAGCGCTGGTCCGTGTACTCCGGGTAGTTGAGAGCCCTGGAGGTGATCTGATCCATGAGATCCGAGCCCTTGCCGGTCGTTTCGAAATTGACGGCGTACGTGGTGTGGATCCGTGACGGGTAGGTGTTGTTCTTGAGGAACTCTCCAGTCATCGCGAGGACCTCGCCATCGACCACGCCTGTCGCCGGCACGAGATCGCCATCGTCGTTAATGATGCGGAACTCCAATGCCGCCGTCTTGCCGATGAGATTCTGGGCTTCGCTGACGTCGAGGCCCGGCACGGCAACCTGGATGCGGTCACCGCTTGCCCGGGTGATCTCAGCTTCGCTCACGCCGAACTCGTTGACGCGCCGTTCGAATACAGCTTTGGCACTGTCGAGCGCTGCGTCGAGGTCTCCGGAATAACCATCGGGAGGCTGGGCCTGGAGGACGAGGAACGCGCCGCCTTGCAGGTCGAGTCCAAGGCGCATCGTCTTGCGTTCGAAATCTCCGACGGAAAAACCCTTCCCCTCGGGCCAGAAATCGCCCGGGAGATAGCGGGCCGGGTAGCTGGGCCAAACAACGACCACAGAGAATGTCGCGAGGACGAGCACTAAGAGGAACAGGGCTACGGTCGAGGGCTGCCTCATCTGGTGGGCGCTTCTTCCGCCGGGGC
>DASCML010000117.1:0-6459 GCA_036010925.1 Dehalococcoidia bacterium
CACAGCGCGTGAAATTGCATCCAGCCTGGTGATTAGCGAAAAGACTGTCGAGAGCCACAAGACCCACATCATGTCCAAACTCGGGGTCAACAGTCGCCTGGACCTTCTTTGGTTCGCTCTCGAGACGGGCATCATTACCTCAAACAAGCCCGAGGACGAAGCGGTCTAGCGGCGGCATTGAAGGTTTCAATCTGCCGTCCGGCGTGCCCCCTGCGGTCAGTCAGGTAAATTGGTGTGCCTGGGAGTTAGCTTTGGGTTGGCTCGGGCTCCACGTTCTTCGTTTCCATCTTGTTTATATGGGATCCTGGCTCGGATGCGGCGACCGGTCGTGGTCTAATCGGGGCTTAAGGAGCAGAGAGCAGGGAAGTGATCCTGTCGTAAGAATGTTCCCGACCTCCAGGTGCGGCGGGGGACGGGCGTAAAGATCCGGTGGGACGCCGATGTTAACGAGTTATATCGCGCCAGCGAAGCTAGGTTGCGGCCGGCGTTCTCCATCATGCGGACGAGGTCGATTTCAAAGTCCTCGATCATCGCCCAGTTGGCCTTGATCAACTGCTCCGTCGTGACCGTTGGTATCCCTTTGACTTGTATTGAAGATACTCTCGGGAACCCTCGCTTCAGGCTGAGCGGGATCGTGTTCCTCCCTTCCGGCCGTGAGTTCTGCGGGTGACAGGTTCTAATAATGGTGGGACAATGACTGCCGTTTACAGTGGATGGCTGTAACAGCCTTGTTGAAGGAGATGTTTTTTTTCGTGAGGAACTCAAAGAGCAAATTATTCTCTCACCTCATGTTGATTGGGACTCTCGCGATTGTTGGGTCGCTGGTTCTGGCAGCCTGTGGGGACGACGATGACGACGGCGGCGGCGATTTCGACGCCGTCGAGCTGAAGATTGGCGCGGTGCTTGCCGAGACCGGGGCTCTGGGGCCGCTGGGCGTCCCGGTCAAAAAGGGCGTAGAGCTGGCTGAGGAAGATATCAACGCCCAGGGCGGCAATGTCACCGTCACCTACGCCGACTCCGGTACCAACCCCGATACAGCGACCGAGTCCGTCAACCGGCTGCTCGGCGAAGGAAACCACGTAATTGTCGGAGCGATGGCCTCGGGTATCACCCAGGCCTTCATCCAGACGCTCTCGGACCAGGGAATCGCCCAGTGTTCGCCTTCGGCCACTTCCCCGAGCTTCAGCACTCAGGAGAACGCAGACTTCTTTGTGCGCACGGTCCCGCCTGACGAAGGCGTGTCTCCTATCATTGCCGACTACGTGATCGACGATGGCGGCACCCGCGTGGCTATCGTTGCTCGCGCAGACGACTACGGGAATGCACTTGCCACACTGGTGGCGAAAGGTCTCGACGAAGCCGGCGCCGACTACGAGGTATTCAAATACGACCCCGCAGCTACAACTTTCGACTCTGAGGTCTCGGCGGTTGTCGCCTACAACCCGGACGCTGTGGTCAACATCGGCTTCTTCTTCGATGGCACGAACATCATTCGCGGCCTGATAGAAGCCGGTATCTCGGCTGATGTGCAGTACGGCGCTGATGGCCTCTACTTCCCGGAGCTTCCGCTCGCAGTGGATCCGAACAACCCCAATGTCCTCGATGGTATGAAGGTGTTCGCCGCTTCCGGAACTGAGGATTTCAACAACCGTCTCAGCCCCCTTACCAATGGAAACGTCATCTACGGCGGGCAGGCTTATGACTGCACTGTTCTCTTGGCGCTGGCCGCCCAGGTTGCTGGTAACACTAACGGCGATGAAATCATTGCTGCGATACAGGGCCTTACCATGGGAGGCGAGGAGTGCACCTCCTACGGGGAGTGCGCCGGCTTGATCGCTGACGGTAAAGACATCCGCTACCTCGGCGCCGCTGGCAAACTGGATCTCAATGCGGTGGGTGACCCGACCAAGGCCACCTATGCTATCAACGAATGGAAGGATGGCTCGCTGACTCCGATCGGCGCAGTTGAGGTCGATCTGACAGAACTCGAGTAACCCGTAACCCGACGCCGACTTGAAGACAGGGGACCCGATTCGGGTCCCCTGTTTGATAAGCTTTCCGACTCCTGTTGTCAGCTTCGCTGGCGTAGCGTCCCTAGGTACAGCTGGACCACCCGTTCGTCGTCCAGGAGGTCCTGGCCCGTTCCTTCGTAGGCATTGCGGCCCTGCTCAAGAACGTAGCCGCGGTCGGCGATCTGGAGGCAGCGGCGGGCGTTCTGCTCGACCATCAGAATCGAAACGCCGGCATGGTTGATGGCCTGCACGTGTTCGAAGACGAGTTCCTGGTAGTTGGGAGCAAGGCCGGCCGAGGGCTCGTCGAGGAGCAACACCTGCGGGTCCATCATCAAAGCCCGGGCCATCGCGACCATCTGCCGCTCGCCCCCGGAGAGGGAGCCCGCCCTCTGGGCCGTTCTCTCCCCCAGGAGCGGAAACAGTTCTATGACGAAGCCGAACCTCTCCTTCCATGCCCTGGGCCGGAGAAACAGTCCCATCTCCAGGTTTTCACGCACCGTGAGGTTGGGGAAGACATTCTCGGTCTGGGGCACGTAGCCGACGCCGATCTCCACCAGCTCGTGCGGTTTACGTTCGGTGATCACTTCGTCCCGTAGCTGCACCTCCCCTTTCCAGACAGAAACCAGGCCAAAAATAGCCTTGATCAGCGTTGACTTCCCCGCGCCGTTAGGACCGATGATTCCTACCAGCTCGCCCTCTCCGAGGTGGATTGAACACCCGTTGAGTATGGGTACGCCTTCTATGTAGCCGGCTTGGACATCTGTAGCGGTGAGGATCGCTTTATCAGCCATCTTCTGGAACCTGCTCGTCGCCCGTTTCGCGGGATCTCGGCTCTTTGCCCGGGGTTTCGCCGGAGCCGTCAGACGTTGACCGTCCGAGATAGGCCTCGATGACCTGGGGGTTGCTTGCCACCGTGACCGGCGGACCCTCGGCAAGCACCGCGCCCTGGGCCATGACGACCACCCAGTCGCTGATGTCCATCACGACGTCCATGTCATGCTCGACGAAGACAACGGTGACCCCCTGGTCTCGAAGGCCACGCACGTGCTCAAGGAGAGACTGGGTCAGCGCCGGGTTCACACCCGCCGTTGGCTCGTCGAGCATGATCAGACGTGGTTTGGCCATTAGGGCCCGCGCCATCTCGAGGAGCTTCCTCTGCCCGCCCGAAAGCGTCCCCGCGTACTCGTCCTTCATGTGAGCGATACCGAACTCGTCGAGAAGCGCTTCGGCCTGCACCCGGATCTGCTCTTCCCTGGCGGCCCAGCTCCAGCGTATTAGAGCCCGGTCGATACGCTCGCCACCTTGTCCCTGTGCGGCAAGCATCATGTTGTCGAGGACGGTCAGTTTCGCCAGTGTCTTGGTCAGCTGGAATGTACGTACCATTCCGGCCCTGGCGATTCGGTGCGCACCCCGGCCCTTGAGTCTTCGCCCGTCGTAGCGCCAGTTTCCATCGTTAGGGGCATCGAAGCCGGTGACAAGGTTGAAGAAGGTTGTCTTTCCGGCTCCGTTGGGTCCGATGATCGCCGTGATAGCGCCGCGCTGGAACTCGAGGTGGCTCACATCGACGGCGGTCAGGCCGCCAAAGCTGCGCCGCAGATCATCGACGACGAGAATTGGGTCCGGCTTTGCTACACCGGGCTCAGGCGCGATTCCCTCGAGAGGATTGGGAGGGGCGACTGACTCAGCCATCGAGTTGCAGCTCCTCCCGTTTGCCGAATATTCCTTGGGGGCGGAGCGTGATGAGAAGAATCAGGCCCAGTCCTGTCAGAGAGATGCTGATCGCCCCTTCCGACCCGTCAAGGAAATCAGCGATGAAATTGGGAAGCCAATCCTGGCCGGAGAGTTCGCGGGTGAAGGATTCCGTCGCTTCGCGCAGGAACCAGAAAAGCATGGCCCCGACGATGGGACCGGCGGTGGTGGCCGTCCCGCCGAGAATGAGGGCGGCATAGGCAAAGAACGTCACCTGTGGTTCGAAGTTCTCTGAGCCAACCCCCGACTGTTGAATCGCATCGACAATACCGGCGAGGCCGCCGATTACTCCGCCGATGATGAGCGCCTGCATCTTGTAGCTAACGGTGTTCTTGCCCAGGCTGCGAACAGCCTCCTCGTCCTCTCGGATGGCACGGATCACCCGGCCCCATGGGCTGCGGACGAGCAGGAAGACAAGCGCGGCACAGATAGCCACGAGGATCCAGGCCACAATGAGCAGCCAGACCTGCGAGTCGCTGTAGCTAAAGGTGCCGATTCCGTACCTTCCGTCCGGGATTGGGCTGAGGTCGTAGAAGTCCCCCGCCACTGCCTGGAGACCGAATGGTCCGCCGGTCAGGTCCGTCGCGTGCGAGGACCGGATGAGAATTCGAAGGATCTCTGCAGCAGCGATTGTAGTTATCGCGAAGTAGTCGGCCCGTAGTCGCAGTGTGGGGATTCCGAGTGCCAGAGCGAAAGCGACCGAGAGACCGAGGCCGAACGGTATCCCGACCCACATCGAGCCACCCCAGGTCGCGACCATCACGGCCATCCCGTAGGCGCCGAGCATCATGAAGCCGACTTGGCCGAAATTCAGTAGGCCGGTGTAGCCGTAATGAAGATTGAGCCCGATCGCTGCGAGCGCGAAAATCGCTGCTTGTGGTCCCAGCCCGGAGCGGAATGAGTTGCCGATGATAACGTCAAATTCCACCTAGCCGACCCGCTCCTTTCGGCCAAGGAGGCCCTGGGGGCGTACCAACAGTGCAATGATGAGGGCACCGAGGGCAAAGACGGCCTTTATCTCGGAGCTGAACCAGACGGCGCTGACCTCCGTTGCCAAGCCGATCAGGAGGCCTCCGGCCATGGCTCCGTAGGCGCTCCCGAGTCCGCCGAGCACGACTGCGGCGAACATCAGGAGGAGGAGCCGGAATCCCATGAACCAGTCGATGGATTCGACCGACCCGAGGAAGATTCCGCCTAGGGCGGCGAGACCCGCCCCAAGGACCCACACAAAGAGCGTGACGCGGTCAACATCGATGCCCGAGGACTCGGCGAGGTCAACGTCGTCCGAGACGGCGCGCATAGCCTTGCCGATTCGGGTTCGCTGAATGATGAGAGCCGTCGCGACCAGGGCGGTCGCCGCCAGGATCATGATCGTGAGGTCGCGCGGGGTGATGGCGAGAGGACCCCAGTCCCACTCGGACTGTAGAGCGAAGTCCCTGTAGCGGGCCGGGTCTGGCCCGAAGAACATCAACATGATGTGGCGACCTAGAAGCGAGAGACCGATCGTCATCAGGACAAACTGGAACTGCCCGAGGCCACGTGCCCTCAGAGGGCGCAGCACTCCAATCTCAAGTCCCCCTCCCAGGCTCCCGGCGATCATCACGGTTAGCACTGCGCCGGCGATGAGCGGGATCTCGATCTCGTCCGATGTCAGGTACCAGGCGACGATTGCACCGAAAGTGACAAGCTCGCCGTGCGCGAAGTTGATGAGCTTCGTGGTACCGAAGATGAGCGAGAGGCCGACCGCGCACATCGCGATGATTAGCCCGAGTTTCACTCCGTTCAGGCTCGCCTGGGCGAGCTTCTCGAAGGCGTTGGGTCCGGGCGGGGGCGGGTCGCCGAGGGCGAATAGCAACGTCCGTGTCCGGCCGACCGTGACGGCGAGTTCGAGGGTCTGCCGGTCCGGCCTCCTGAGGGCGATCCCCCCCGGGAGGGTGTCGGTGTCGATAATGGCGCGGTAGCTGCCGGGCCCGGGAAGCTCAACCCGCCAGGTGCCGTCCTCGGCCGAAGACGCTACCTCGATGAGGTGGCCGTCCTCTGTCTCCACGGTGATCTTGACACCGGCGACGGGTTCATCCTCGAAGACGAGAGTGCCGCGAAAGGCCTCGCCCTGGGACTCGGGCTCCTGGGCCGAGGCGGCAGTCCAGATCAGCCCGTATCCTGCGACCGCGACCGCGAGCACGCAGAGGACCAGGGCGGCCAAGCGTTTGAACTGCACGGGAGAAGGGTAATGGTGGCCGCCGGAGGCGGCCACCCGTGCTGCGTGCTAAGTGGGGGCAGCCCCGCTCACTTCTGGTCGCTCGCTGCTGACTGCTCTTGGGTACGGCGTTTCAGGACGAGGCGCAATAGCGAAGCGGTCGGGCGGCTTCTGGCGATCTCCCGGCCGCAGCTCGCTCTAATCCCACAACGCGGCACGCAGCAAGACGGCCTCATTTGGGGAGGTCGCCTTGCTGCTCACGTCCCCGGCCCCGATGCTCTTCCTGCGGCAACCGGCCGCTGCAGGAGATGTGCATGCGCCCTCTCGAAGGCGTGATGGTACTTGAGTGTGCGGAGTTCGTGGCGGGGCCCTATTGCGGGCGTCTGCTGGCGGACCTCGGGGCGCGCGTCATCAAGATCGAGCCGCCCGAGGGAGACCGCGCACGGCGCCATCGCAACGCTGCGGGACGGGTCCCAAGCCCGGAGCGTAGTCCGCTCTTCG
>DASCML010000118.1:0-5109 GCA_036010925.1 Dehalococcoidia bacterium
AGCTCGTTTTGCGATTCGTCCGGTCCGAGGACGGCGTAGAGGCCGCTTCACAAGGCAGCGGAGCTGACTGACCGGCGTTCCCTTGTCGACCCGGCGGGTTCGTCACGTCCCCCTATTGTACATTTCGCACGGAGGTCAACGCATGGACATCATCGTCTGCATCAAGCGGGTGTCTGATGCGACAGAAGCTGAGATAGAGGTAAGTCGTGACGGCCAGTCGTCTTGACTGCGTCCTCGAAATTGATCATGCAGAACGGGCAGGCGGTCACGACCACGTCGGCACCCACCTGCTCGGCCATATCCAGCCTGTTCTCTCCCATGTGACTCTCTGCTTCGCCTTCGTTGAACAGGTAGAGCGAGCCGCCGCCGCAGCAGAAACTCCGGTTGCGGGACCGCTCCATCTCTACCCTCTTGATTCCGGGTATTGCGTCCAGCACTTTCCTGGGCGCGTCGAATACTTTGTTATGCCGCCCCAGGTAACACGGGTCGTGGAACGTATACGTTCTCCCGTCGGCGTCGCTTTCAAACTTCAACTTACCGTTCTCAATCAGTTCAGCGAGCAGCTCGGAATGGTGAAGCACAGGCTTGTCCAGACCGTAGCCATCATTCCTGAGCGCGTTCATGGCGTGAGGGTCGGTGGTGATGATTCGCGAGAATTTACGCTCCCCCATGGCCTCCAAGTTCTGGTCCCGGAGGGCCTCGAACAGCCCTTCCTCGCCGATTCGGCGGGCCTCGTGGCCAGAGTCGACCTCGTCCCTCCCCAAGGTGCCACAGTCCTCACCGGCAGCACTGATCAAACCACCCATCGCCCGCGCGATCTGTTGAATTCGGGGATCAAACGAGGCACAGCTGTCGGTGAAGAACAACAGGTCCGCTTCGTCCCCTTCGTCGAGGGTGCGGACAATCTCCATCCCGCCCTCGTCTTTGCACCACTGGCCGCGCCGCCGCTTCGGCTTGCCATAGGGATTGCCCGATTTCCCGAGGTCGGCCAGCGGTTTCTGCAAGGACCGCGGGACCAGCCCTTCGTCCACAAGGTGACGGCGCATATCGACGATCTTGTCAATGTATTCGATGGTCACCGGGCAGGCGTCCTCACAGGCTCCGCAGGTGGTACAGGCCCAGAGTTCACCCTCTTTAATCACATCGCCAATAAACGCCGGTCGCCGGTCAGCCGGCACGATCTTCCCCGTGATAGGGAAGCTGTCGTAAATGAAATCCCGGCTCTTGATGCTGACCAGTCTCGGCGAAAGTGGAGTCCCGGTCGCGTAGGCCGGGCAGTTGTCAGTGCAGCGCCCGCAGTCAGTGCAACTGTAGAAGTCGAGGACATGCTTCCACGTGAAATCTTCGACAGCACTCACACCAAGCTTTTCGACATCGTCCAGATTTTCGATGTCATGTCGCGGAGGTTTGATCGAGCCACCAGTCCTCATGTTCATAAGGAAGACATTTGGGAGCGCCGTAATCACGTGGAAATGCTTGGAAACCGGGAGGAAGCAGAGGAAGGAGAGCAGCGTGACGTTGTGCACCCAGAATGCCCAGACGTGAATCGTTCCGAGCGACGACGAAGCCATTCCGTCAAGGATCAAAGAAACAGTTGAGGAGAGCGGGAGATCAAAGCCCGCATCGTTAGCACGAGCAATCTCGCTTCCTTCGTAGAAGGCGTCGGAAACCATTAGAAGTGAGATCGCGCCAAGGATTACGTACGCTTCCGGCCCGTGGGAACGGACTGCGTGACGATCGCTGTACCTTGCCGGGTGAAACACCAGTCGCCTGAGCGCTGCGGTACCGCAGGCGACCAGCACCACGAGAGCCGTATAGTCCTTTAAGGTCGCGTACACGTCACCGGCATCTCCGCCGAGCCCCGGGAGGGTGAACCCGGCGTCGAACCCTTCACCAACAAGCGTAAGCGTCCGCAGGGAGAGAATGACGAAGCCAGCAAATATCAGGATATGGAGGGTCCCGGCGACCTTGTAACGGGGCTGCCTCGACTGTCCGAACCCGAGTACGACCAGCCTCTGGATCCGTTTGCCGAGCCGGTCGAAGCGAACGTCGGGAGCCGCGGCCCGAACCGGCACGAGGCGCCGGGAAATGATGAACGGGAACACCGCCAGCGCCACCACGACAAGCACGGTATGCAGAACAGGTGCCGAGACTCCAAGGACTTCGGCATCCGCAGGCGCCTTCAGCAACGAGAGGGTGAAAATCATATTGGGTGGTTTGAGGGTCCGTTCGGGCCAACGTTCCGGAAAGTCAAAGTAGCGTGAGAACCGATCCGGGTCAAAGAAGAAACGGCGTTGGGAGCGCGTCCAGCCAGGGGGGTGGAGTAGCATCCCGATCGGCTGACACCGGTCGCATCAACCTAAAAACCAAGTCCCCAGCCGCTCAAGTCGTCACCGGAGGTCGCAAGTGAAGTACATCCGAACGGGCATCAATGCACAGGGACAGTCCGCTGTCGTCCGGAGAGAAGAACTGGGCGGAAAACGGCTGAGGGAGCTTTGGCGCACAGAGGAACCTCCCCACTTTTCGGCCGACGTGCTCGGCATCCCGACAAGCGACCTCATGTGCCCGCCCGGACTGACACGCTGGCTCATTCTCACGGTTCCGCCGAATGAGGTATCGGAATTCCATCGCACTGAGACGATGGACCTCGAGGTGGTCCTCTCGGGAAGCTGCGAGCTTGTGCTGGAGGCCGAAACCGTTCCACTGGAAGCCGGAGACGTAGTGATGGTGGCAGGCGTCTCGCACGGCTGGAAGGCCGGGCCAGACGGATTCATGCTTGAAGTTGTCCTGATGGGCGCCACGGTTGCCGACGGCTAACACTTGCCCAGTTCGATAGAAGCTCCGGTGGCCGGTGCTGGCTTATCGTGTGGCGCTGAAGACCGCCGACGGCTGCATCAACTGCGGGAACTGCAACCCACCACCAGCATCAATCCGGCTACCAGCGGAGTGGCAGGTAGGAATCGTCCCACGGGCCACCAGGGGTCCGGTCCTCAGATGGAGATTTCCCCCCATTACATGGCCAACCTCTTGCTGAGATGTGGTCCGTGAGAAACCGGTCAGGTCGACGATGGACAGCACGAGGTGGGACCTACCGTCGGCCGCTATCGTACCCAGGCGGGCGACCTTGCAGGTGCACAGCAGTTCGGTCTCACACGCCTCGGGGGAGCGAGGAGTCTTCGCCTTGGCCTCCAGGCACAATCGTCGTCATGGTTCGTTGACGATAGCCAGTCAATTCCGGTCTTAGCGGCCGGGCGGCCCGACGCGGGAGCGGACTGTCCCTCGAAGTTCCCACATCCCTCGTTGACAGGAGTTCCACGCAGACCGTAGCGTCCAGCCGACCCCGGCGCAGATAGCCGAATAGCACAAGGAAACGGAAATGGAAATCGCCGGAACAGTCGCAGTCGTTACAGGAGCGGGAGGGGGGATCGGCCGCGCGACCGCGCTCGCTCTGGCCGACAAAGGATGCGGTCACGTCTTTGTCGCGGACGTCGATGCTCCAATTGCGGCCGGGACCGTTGAGCTTGTGCAGGCCCGTGGCAGCAGGGCAACCGCAGTCTCGACCGACGTTACTGACATCGAATCGGTCCGGACGCTCTTTGAAACGGTCCGTTCCGCGGCCGGCCACCTAGACATCCTTCACAACAACGCAGGTCTAGCCACAAGTATGCCGCAGTTCCCGGAGATGAAGCACGAACGGATTGCCGCGATCGCCGACGTGAACCTCAAGGGGGTCTTGCTCGGGACGGAAATTGCCGTTCCACTCCTATCGGAAGACGGAGGAGGCGTGATCGTTAACAGCGGCTCACAACCCCGGCCTCGGCGAGAGCGTTTACGGGGCGACAAAGGCCGGGGTCGTCTTCTTCACCAAGGCGTGTGCCGGCCTCAAAGGGACCCACGGAATCAGGGTGAACTGTGTCTGTCCGGGCATGACCAACACACCGATGATCGGCAAGACCGGTTACGACGGGAAGCCGGCAGAATGGCTGGCGCCCGCCATGGCAGCGATGGAGATGATCCAGCCGGAAGAGATCGCTAAGGTGGTTATCAAGTTCATTGAGGACGACTCCCTGAATGGCGAGACCGTCACGGTGCAAAATCGACCAAAAGTCGAAACGCACTGAGGCCGGCTGTTCAGCGCTCGTCGATCGGAACGTACGCGCTATCGAGTGGACCGACATATTGGAGGCGCGGGCGGATGAGGATGTTGGCTTCTTGCTGTTCCATGACCTGCGCGATCCATCCCGGAATTCTGCCGACGGCAAATATCGGGACAAACAGATCCAGGGGAATGCCGTGAAGGTAATAGGTTGCACCCGAATAAAAGTCGACGTTGACGTTTATCCCTCGGCGCCCGAGGGGACGCATTGCCTCAACGACGGCATCCAGGATTCCGTACCACTTGGGCTCGCCCTTTTCCTGGCTCAGGCGACGCACTCCCTCCCGAAGATGACGTGCGCGGGGATCTTCCGTGCGGTAGACCCGATGTCCGAATCCCATGATCGGCTCGCCGCGTGCCCGTACCTCTTTGACGTAGTCTGCCGCCCGCGCCGGCTCCTCGATGGCCCTCGCCATCTTCATCACGTTCTCGGCAGCCCCACCGTGTAGCGGCCCGGAGAGGGCGGCGATGGCGGCCGTGATGGCACTGTGCACGTCAGCGCGCGTACCCGTCACCACACGCGCGGTGAAGGCTGACGCGTTGGAGCCGTGTTCCGCATGGAGGATGAGGTCCTTGTCCATCAGGCTTGCGGCCTCATCAGTCGGCGTCTCGCCGGTGAGTGTGTAAAGGAAGTTCGCGGCGTGCCCGAGGTCTTTGCTCGGTTCGACCAGGTCTCGATCATTCCTGATGGCATGGTGGGCAGTGATGATGGATGGAACCTGGGCGGTAAGACGCGTCCCCTTCCTGCGGGTTGCCTCGGGGCTGTGATCGCCGGCTTCGGGGTCGACGGCGGAAAGGGCCGAAACGGCGGTCCTCAGAACGTCCATCGGGTGAGCACCCCCGACCAGACGAATTACGTCCATGATCGAGCCTGGGACTGCGCGAGCGGAGATCAACTCTGATTCAAGTTCGGCCAACTGGGGCCGAGTGGGCAACTCGCCATAGAGAAGCAG
>DASCML010000119.1:0-9262 GCA_036010925.1 Dehalococcoidia bacterium
CCGTCGACGCTTACGCCCACCAAAAAGCGGTGGCTCGCAAGGAACTCGGCCCATTCGGCGTCGATGAGGACCGCGTTCGTCTGGAGCGCGTTGTGAATCGACGTGCCCGGGCTGGCGTGCCGCTCCTGGAGGTCCGTCAGCCAACGGAAGAATTCCAGGCCCGCGAGGGTGGGCTCCCCGCCCTGCCAGGCAAACCTCGCCGCCCGCACGTCTGCCACGTAGGCCATGTACTGGGGGATGAGGTTCTCGAGCATCGGGCGCTCGATCCGCCGCCGGACGCGGCTCCCTTCGAGCGACTGGCGGTAGTAGCAGTAGCTGCAATCGAGGTTACAGTCGGTGGAGACCGTCTTGAACATCAGGGAGAGAGGAGGCACCGGATTACCTTATCAGGGTGGTGCAACGGGCTCCGCCGTGGGCTGCCGGTCGCTCGCGGTGGACGGGCAATGACCGATCTCTCCTCGGCGTGTCGCTTCGCCGTGGCACTCGGGCTCCTTGCCTTGGTGTTCGGTCGGGCCAACGTCGGTGCCAGCGACGGCGACGGGGATATCCCGGTCAGATGGAATGGCTCGTGGGCGCTGGGGCGCCGCCTGGATGCTCGCTAACGGCTGTTCACGCGGCACTCCGTTCGCGACACCGCCAATCCCCGCCTACTGCGCCAGCAAAGGAGCCGTCACTCAGCTCGTCCTTTCGCTCAGGCCTGCAGTCCCCACGGCATCGCGACGGTCTTTACGCACAGTGGCTAACCGGCGGCGGATGAAGGTCGCTCAATCGATGATCAACCCGCCCAGCAGGGCGGCAGCCACCGCAATTACCACCAGGGAAAAAATCCGAGTCGTCAACTCAGCCCGCACCCTGGGTGACCAAAGCGCGCCGAGCTGGGCGCCGGTCACCGCGGAGGCCGAGAGCACGGCCGCGCGGGCGAGGGAGACGTCCCAGCCCAGGTCGCCTGCAGCAATGTGAGCGACAGCCCCGGCGAGAGCCGTCGACCCTACCAGAAAGAGGCTGGTCGCCGTCGCAATATGGACCGGGAAATGAAGGCGGACAATCATGAAGGGCATCTGAATGAAGCCTCCACCGATCCCCAGAAACGAGGAGAAGAAGCCGATCCCGGCATTGGCGAGCAGCGCAACCTGTAGACGGTAGCCGTAGCTGTAGGTCTCGCCCTTGCGGTCACGGATGTTTCTGCGGACCGTGCCCCAGCTGGTGGCGACGGGGCGCAGTGTCCTGGGCCCCCGCCAAGCGATCATGTACACGCCCACGAGAAGAAGCGCAGCGGCGAATACGACCTCAAATGCGCCCCTGTCCACTTCGCGAACCGCCAGTGTGCCCAGGGCGGCTCCCGGTAGAGACGCTCCGGCCAGCCAGAGACCCGACCTGAAATCGATCCGGCGTTGCCAGGCGTAGGCCGCCGAACCGGAGGCAGCATTCGAGGCCACAACGATCAGTGCAGCCGAGACAACGGTAGCCGCCTCCATGTCCGGATAGAGCCAGAGGAGCACGGGGACGATGAGGAATCCGCCGCCCACCCCGAACATCGTCCCGTAGACGCCCATGCCCAGGCCAATCGGTATGAGCCATAGCACCAAGCCATTGAACCATCTCAGGGCAAGTGCGGCTCGGGCGGGGCATCAGGATCTGAGCGTCGGTCAAGTGACCCTCCGAACGCTCTCCCACAGTTACCCCCCTCGACGGTGGTCCCGATGGCGGGCTGATTTGCATGGTGGAACTCGACACAGGTCGATCAGAGTGTTCACCCCAATATGGGTGGGAGCCGCAGACGGCGTGGTCTTGGCAGGCGGCGCTGCGCTCGAACGGCTTGCCAACCGATCCCTCCTGTACTCGGAGCCCGTCGCGCTACCTCACATGACCGGCGCTGACGTCGGTGAAAGTTCCGCCGGGGGGTCCGCCTGTCCGAAACCATACCGCGCCTCGTCATTGGCGCCCCAGCATGCGACAGAGCCGTTGTCTCTGAGGCCGCATGTATGGAATCCGCCTGCGCTGACCGAAATGAAGGACGCCCTCGACTTTCTCGGGACGGTCGAGGCGGACGTCGTGGTGCTCGATCCTCCGTATGGCGGAACGCAGGCACACGAGCGAGCGTTCGAGCTGGTGGATGAATGCCTGGGAGTGCCGCACCTGCCAACAAGCGAATTCTCAGCCCGTCGCCCGCCTTTGGATGAGCTGCTGGACGCTGCCGGACACATCCCGGTGATGGTGCTCTGCGGCGGCAACAGCCTTCTGGACAACGGTGGCTGGAAGGAGTGGGTGGCCCGCCACCGACGCGTAGTCCGGGTGGCCTACACGGTCGGAGCGGTCACTCTCCCCTTGCCCGCGGCGACACCCTCGTCGGGTGCCATTAACCGATCCGCACCGACTTATGGGAGCCACACGTTTCCACACTTGAGGTCGCAGTGCACAATGCTGGCACCGTGCGCGGCCTCAAGACATCGGCAGACATCGGAAGCGATCTCGAGGGTTCGTTCGAGCGGCGACGCGCCACCGCAGCGCGGAGAAGGTCCTCGACGGAGCCCCCCGCGCCTACGCCGAGAGCGTGCGGCCCAAATCCTGACAGAGCCAACCACGACCATGGTTGGAGAAGAAATCCTGAACGTCGCATCGCAAGAGAGATCTGCATGACGGGGTTCGGCAGGTCCACGACTACCGCCGGGCGATGCAAATGGGGTCAGAGACACCCCAATCCGACAGGCGCCAATTGGCCCACCAGCCTCATTTTGGGATTGAGACAGCTTGTCGTTTGCCGGTGCTCTAGCGTTCAGGTTGTTCTAATTGGAAGGCAGGCGCTCTACCACTGAGCTACTCCCGCTCGCCGATCAGGCCGACTTTGAACCTAGATTTCAGCTCATAGCTGAACAATCAGCCTCGGACCGCTTGACGCCAGTCTACCAGCGACCAGTCCGGGGGATAGCGGTCTCGCCGCGAAATTTCCGCCTAAGGGCCCGTCGGCGACGTAGCGATCACGCCGTCCCGCTCCATTTGATCAACCGCCTGGGCATCAAACCCGAGCTCTTCCAGTATCTCCCGATTGTGCTCGCCAAGCCCCGGTGCCGGGCACATTTGCGGCCGGTCCCGGTCGGAGAACTCAATTGGGAAGCCGCCGTACGTCCTTGACCCAACCTCCGGTTGGTCCCATTCCACGATGAAGCCACGCTCGCGAAGGTGCGGGTCCTCGACAACTCCCTTGTTCGTCAGCACCGGTGACACGGCTATCCCCTGACGCTGCATCCTCTCGGCCAGTTCCCCCTGCTCGAACCCGGAGGTCCACGATCCGATTGCGGCGTCGATCTCGTCGTGAGCGACCCGGCGCCCCTCGAGTGACGCATATTCTCGTGACGAGAGCGCCGCAACGCCGGTTTCCTCGACGAAGGCGATCCACTCCTTATCGGAGCGGACGGTGATGGCGATCCACGAGTTCTCGCCGGCGCAGCGATACACCCCCTGAGGTGCGAAGCGCCGCGAGCGATTCCCGCGGGTGGGTGGCGGCCGTCCCTCCACCGACGTCTGCAGAAGCAACTCCCCGGCGATAGATGTATACGTCTCCAGCTGTGACAGATCGATTGCAGTGCCCACGCCGGTCCGCTCCCGCTCCCACAATGCGGCCAGAACCGCAAAGGCACCGTGAAGGCCACCGACCGGATCGGGGAACGCAACGCCCATCTTCATCGGTTCACCCCCCTCATAGCCGGTGGCCGAAGCAAGTCCTGAGGCACCCTCGACAACCGGTCCGTATGAGACGTTGTTGCGATCCGGACCCGTCGCCCCGAACCCCGACATCGACACGCGAATCAGCCGGGGATTTAGAAGCTGCATACGAGCGGCATCGATGCCGAGACCATCCACACCGAGTGGGCTCAGGTTGTCGAGCAGGACGTCGGCGGAACGAACAAGCAGCTCGAACACTTTCCAGCCGGCAGGGACCTTGAGATCCACGCAGAGGCTACGCTTGTTCCGGTTCATCTTGTTGAAGATCCCGGCGCGATTCCACGGATGCTGACCAGGATCCGCGTCCGGGAAGATTCCGGACCGAAACGTCGGTCCGGGCAACTTGCCCCACTGCCAAGCGCTGCGTTCGGCTTCAGCTGTGTCCTGCGACCCCCAACCCCTGCCCGCGCCGCGAGCGTCGCGCCGTTCGATCTTGATCACATCGGCACCAAGATCACCCATCAGCCGGGCCGCCAGTGGCCCGGCCCAGGCCATGCCGAATTCGAGCACTCGCACGCCGTTCAGCAACCCATTCACGCCTCGACCTCGGTTCTGGCCGCAGCCACCCCCTCAGCTATCAGCTTGTCGATTTCTGCCGGAGCCATCCCCGCCTCCAGCAACACAGCCAACGTGTCCGCCGCAAATTGCGGGGCCTCCCGGAACAACGGTCGCTCGCCGCCAATTGCGAACGGCACGCCGGGCATCTTGGCGCGCAGGCCGAACCGCTCCGGCGTGACCCAAAGGGCGCGGGCCTCGAGCTGGGGATCGGCCAACGTCTCGTCGAGGGTGAGCACCTTCCCGGACGGCACCCGCGCCGCCTGGAACGCCTCGACCACTTCAGCCCGGGTTCGTGCCCGCAGCCAGGGGGCAATCAGAGCGTCGAACTCCTCGCCGTGATCGACCCGATGCCCGCCGGTAAGGAAGCGCTCGTCAGTGATGAGCTCCGGCAGTTCCATGGCAATACACATCGATTCGTACTGCGCCTGGGTGGAGACACCGAGGACGACCCAGCCATCCTTCACCTGCTGCAATCCCATAGGGTGAAACGACTCGACGTGGCGGTTTCCGCCTCGTTGCTTGATCACTCCCTGGTGTGTGAAATGAACCAGCGACCACTGGTGCAGCCCCGCAAGCGCCTCCATCGTGCCGACATCCACCAGTCGCCCTTTGCCGGAGGCCCTTGCCCCAAGCATCGCCGACAGTGCGCCCACCGCAGTGGTGAGGCCCGCGGCGTATCCGGCCCAGGGACCACCACCTTGCAGCGGTTCGCGCTCCGGGAATCCCGTGATGTAGAGGTGGCCGCTCGACGCCCAGTCAGTGAGGTCGCTCGACACCCATCGGCGTTTTAGGCCTGTGAGCCCGTAGCCGCTGACGACTGCGTGAACGAGGCCCGGATTCGCCGCGCGTAGCCACACATCACGTGCCAACGCGATGTCCGGGGTCCCATCGAACGAGCTGATCACAAGATCGGCCCTGGCGACAAGGCGCACCATCGCCGATCGCCCTGACGCGTCACCTATGTTCAGCGCGACGCTCCTCTTATAGGCATGCAGATAAGCGAAAGCCCCGCTCTCTGGCCGTCTCCCGGCCCTCGGCGTCGAAATGAGAGGAGGTGCCTGACGGAGGGGGCTCCCGCCCAGCGGCTCCACGACCACGACATCTGCCCCGACAACCGCGAAAAGCCTGGAGGCATAGGCTCCGGCGACGTTGTCGCTCAGGTCAAGTACCCGAACTCCGTCGAGCGCCAGGCGCGCCATCGCTCATCTCCTCAGCCGGACGCGCCATATTCGAATGACGCTCAGCCCGCGTCAACGTGGGCCGCGACATTGATGTCCTCCGCCGAGGCTGCTCCAGGCGCGAGCAGGAGCATCCTCCCGAACAAGAAGTTGAGGGTGGCTCAATTCGACAACCACTACAACGGAAGGCATACGCAGGGTCTTAGTCGAACGATGCACCCGTCACCACTGGAGACTGCCTGGTTCAAGAATCTATCCCAGCTGAACGACCCGAACGCCAGAAGGGACGGGCTCGGCATTTGCCAGGACGACAGGACCCTCTGCGCGCTTTGGGAATGCTATTATCCTTTGCAGCAGCTGCGACTACTCTTGGCGAGAGACAGACAATTTTTGCTGCCGTGCGACTTCAGAGGTTATGTGAGCGATCTGCCCGAGCCAGTCCTGCAACCGCCAACGCAGTCCGTGCTGACACTCATAGTCGCCGCGGGCCCAGAATCTGAATCCCAATGACCTCTAGCCGTGTAGATGGCTCCCCCCTCGTCGACACCAATCGGCTCTTGAAACGTTATCCGTCGGTCACCGCCATCGACAACCTCGATCTGGAATTAGAGGCCGGCGTGATCGGACTCGCCGGAGCCAATGGTGCGGGTAAAAGCACCCTCATCAAGATTCTCCTCGGCCTGATGCCTCCCGATGCGGGAGGCGCCTCCATCATGGGGTTGGACGTCGCAACAGAGGGCACGACCCTCCGGCAACGCGTCGGCTATATGCCTGAGCACGATTGCCTCCCACTTGATATGAATGCGACTGAGTTCGTCGTGTATATGGCGGAAATCAGTGGTCTCCCGCGGACCGCAGCGAGAGAACGCACCGCCGAGATTCTCCGCCATGTGGGGCTGTTCGAAGCGCGATATCGATCGATGGCCGGTTACTCCACCGGTATGCGCCAGCGAGTGAAACTCGCCCAGGCCCTCGTCCACGATCCAGACTTCGTCCTGCTGGATGAACCGACGAACGGCCTCGACCCGGCAGGACGTGACGAAATGCTCGAGCTCATCCAGCGGACGGGCGAGACTTTCGGAATCAGCGTATTGATGGCAACCCACCTGCTCGGCGAAATCGAGCGCGTCTGCGAGGAACTCGTGGTGCTCGACGGCGGCAAGCTCGTGCACCAAGGCCAACTGGCCAGATTCACATCCAACACCGAAACCCTCGAGGTCGAAGTCGAGGGGGACGCCCCATCGCTGGCAGAGAGCCTCTCGCGCTCGGGAATCGATGCGACAGTCGCTGGGCAGACGGTGCTGGTCACTTCGACCGAAGATCCCCCGTTTGCCATGATTCGTGACGCGGTCGTTGAACTCGACCTCGGCTTGATCCGGATGAAGCAGCGGCGGCGAATGCTGGAGGACCTCTTCCGGCCTCAGCAGCAATCGGGCTCGGAGCAAGAGGCCGCAGGAGAAGACGCCGGTGTCTGAACGCGAAGCCGGCAAGATCTATGACCTGGGCTACCAGCGCTACGAAGGTGCCCGCCTCGGCCGCGGGCACGCAGTCTGGGTCCTGTACCGCGAAAGCCTTCGCAGCGCGTTTGGGCTGGGGCGCCGCGCCGCTGCCAAGATCGCCCCCGCTATCCTGGCCATCATTGCGATTATCCCAGCGGTTCTTCAGGTGCTCGTCGGGGTGTTTGGAGGCGGGGAGGGCATGGAGGTGGCGCGCCATGATGAATACTACACCCTCATTTTTGTTGTCCTAGTACTAAACGTAGCCATCATCGCGCCGGACATCGTGGGCCGCGACCAGAGGAATCGAACCCTTTCGCTCTACTTCACCCGTGCGATCAGTCGGGCCGACTACGTACTGGCGAAGTTCCTCGCGCTCGTCAGCGCAATGCTGCTCGTCACGTTGGTTCCCCAGTTGGTTATGTTTGTTGGCAACGCCTTCGTCGCCGACTCGTTTACCGATCACGCGGTTGACAACCTGGACCAGATTGCCCCAATTGTTGCCGCTGCGGTGCTCGGTTCAGCTCTGATCGCTTCGATCGGCGCAGCGGTCGCTGCACAGACGCCTCAGCGGGTTCTTGCGACCGTAGGGATCATCGCAGCATTTCTTCTTCCGCATGTAGTTGCCAACGCTCTGGTGGAGTCCATCGACTCTCTTTCGGCCCGGCTGGCAATCTTCATCAGTCCAGTCGCGCTCATCGACGGGTTCACGTCCTGGATGTTCCGGGTGGAGCCCGAGCGGGTGGTTCTCATGGCTGACTTTGCGCTTGAAACCTACGCGCTGGGCGCGGTGGCGCTTGCCGGCATCTGCTATGCGATTCTTCTTCGACGCTACCTGCAGGTAGCACCATGACAACAGCAAAGACACAAGTAAGCGCACCCTCGAGGGGCGACGACAAGAACGCTCCGACCCTCGAGGTGGAAAACGTATCGCACTGGTACGGCAACCTAGTCGCCCTCAACGACGTCTCGTTCGAGCTCCGACCAGGCATTACAGGTTTGCTCGGTCCGAATGGCGCCGGGAAGTCGACGTTGCTGCACATGATGGCCGGGTTCCTGAGACCGTCGTCAGGGGAGGTCCGCATCCTCGGCGAGTCGACCTGGCACTCGCCGGAACTCTACCGGCGTGTTGGGATCGCCCTCGAGCGCGAGGCCGTGTACCGCTCACTCAGCGGTCACGAGTTCGTGCTGCTTAACGCCCGGTTGCACGGATTGCCCGATCCGAGGGCGTCTACGAAGCGGGCCATCGAAATCGTGGACCTCGAGTCTGCTCAGCATCGTCCGACAGGCGGCTATTCCAAGGGAATGAAACAGCGAATCAAGGTCGCTGCGGCAATCGTTCACCAGCCAGAGATCCTTCTGCTGGACGAGCCATTCAGCGGCGCCGATCCTTCTCAGCGGCTTTACATGATGGATGTCCTCCGAGAGATGGCCGCAGAAGGACGTACGATCATCTTCTCATCGCACATTCTCGAGGAGATGGAACAACTCGGGGAAAACGTGCTGGTGATCGTAGCCGGGCGTCTCGCAGCCTCCGGCGATTTCCGAGCCATCCGGCGTCTCATGACGCAGCGCCCCCACACCTTTTCGATCCGATCGTCCGACAACCAGGAGCTGGCACGGAGCCTCCTCTCGGCCGGAGTGGTGAGCGGGCTCGATCTCGAGGGCAGCGAGCTGATTGTACGCACCAGCGACTTTGGTCGCTTTACTCTCGAAATACCCAGAGCGGCAAAGAGAGCAGCGATAGATCTGCTCGAGGTAGACCCGCTCGATGAGTCGCTGGAGAGCGTGTTCTCCTACCTGGTGGCGCAGTGAGTCCGTACATCTTCAGGCTGACGCTTGGACAAATTGTGGGGCAGCGGCGGACCATTCTCATACTGCTGTTTGCTGCCATTCCGATCCTGCTGGCGGTGATCTTCCGAATAGCTTCTACGGCTAGAAATGATCCACTCGAGTTCTACGCCGCCATCTTCGAGACACTCATCATCGGCCTCACACTGCCCCTCACTGCCCTGGTCTTCGGGACTGCGGCGTTAGGCCAGGACATCGAGGACGGGACCGCCACTTACCTCCTCAGTAAACCCGTGCCGCGTTGGCAAATCGTGGTCGAAAAGACTGCCGCTGCCTGGGTTATAACGACCATCATGCTTGTTGCCAGCGTGTCCGCGACGGGCATTGTCCTGCTGGCCGATGAAGACGGGCAACGCACCATCGTCGCCTTCACCCTGGCAGCCGCACTGGGCGCTTTGGCCTACGGAGCGCTGTTTGTTTGCCTGAGCGTGTTCTTCAATCGAGCGCTCATCATCGGTC
>DASCML010000120.1:0-7516 GCA_036010925.1 Dehalococcoidia bacterium
TGTTGACCGCGCCGGGACCCGCCGCGAAGCTTTGCCTCACAAAGGCCGGGATGGCCAAAACCGATGTCGATCTGTGGGAGATCAACGAAGCTTTTGCCTCGGTGGTGCTGAAGTTCCTCCGCGATGTCGACATCGATGACACGAATTTCAACGTGAACGGTGGAGCGATCGCCCTGGGCCACCCCATCGGCGCTACGGGGGGGATGCTGATTCAGACGGCGATTGACGAACTAGAGCGACGGAATCAGTCAACAGCGCTGGTGGCAATGTGCACCGGCGGCGGGATGGCTACTGCGACGATCATCGAGCGAATCTAGCAAAACCGCTTTGGCTGCGATTGGTTCAGCCCGGGCCGTCCCTATCCTTCGCCGGGCCCAACCTGCAGTTCGGGCAGGCGGAAGAGTTTCTTGAGCCCGGGGTAGAGGACCCCGAATGTGCCCGAGCCCACAAGTACCCCTGCCAGTACGGCGATGGCGTAGAGCTTACCCTCGCCCACATTGACGAGGACGGGCCCGGGACACATACCGGTGATTGCCCAGCCAATGCCGAACAGCGCTCCGCCGTAGATGTTGCCTCGGTGACCCGGCTTCAGATCGATGCTCAGAGCGACTCCGGTCAGGGTCTTGCCGTAGCGTTTCATCAGCCAAAGGCCAGGGGTCGTCACCAACACGGCCGTTCCGATGATTCCGTAGAGCTGGAACTCCTCGAACAGGAACATACCCTGGATGAAGTTGTAATCAGCGGCGCCTGAGCGGCTGAGCACCAGTCCGAAAAGAGAGCCGAGGACAAGATAGAAAGCAATCATCACTCGACCCCTAAACAATCACGCGGTAGATGAGGTTGGTTGTGACGATTCCGCCGGTCATGAAAAAAATCGTCGTCACGATGCTCGGCAGTTCGAGATTGGAAAGTCCGAAGATGCCGTGGCCGCTCGTACAGCCTCCCCCCAGCCTTGTCCCAAACCCGATCAGAACACCGCCGACGAACATCCAGGCAACCTTGCCGCTGGCGTTCCAACCGATCTCATCATCAAACACTTCCAGGTCCCAGGTGGGATCCCAGCCGCCGCCGAGAATTGCGGAGACGAAGCCACCTATCACCAGGCCACCCAGTAACGGGAGGCGCCATGAGTTCGAGGCGAGCAGGCTTTCGCGGCGGAAATAGGGTGCGCTGACCACTAACGAGCAGATGTTCTCGAAGCCCGTCGACACCCCCAAACGGCGATTTCCGACGAAAAGGAGAGTGAGAGTGATCAGGCCGATGGCCGCTCCGCCGAGGGCCCAGTGGATGGGAGCGACGTCGTTGAGGATGAGGTCCATGTGGGGCAACCCGCTAATGAGATGGTGCTGACAGCATGCACGATGACGCCTGGTCCGTCTTTTTCGGCGGCCCGGCCGGGTTTTGGCCCGGCCGGGTCCGGATCCTTGCCTGCAGCGCCCCGGTTGCCTCGGTCCTATCGTGGCGCCTCCCGGCTTCGAGAAGCGGCATCGTTGTGCCGGGATGTGTTCATGACCTAATTCGATGGCAGGAAACGCTTATGGCGGCCCTGTAACCTCATGTCTCCAGGTGTCGAGGAAGCTCTCCGCGTGTTCGCATGCGGGTGCTCTTCGAAGAGCGCCCGCCATACCGGAGGAACGACTACTTCGGATGGATCACGCCGCCAAGAGGGATGACGCGCGCCAGCGCCGCCTGGCCTAGGTGCTGAAAAAGCTTCGGGCTGCGACCGCTAATGTGAAGAGCGCCCCGGAGGCCGAACGCCCAGGTCGCGTTAGAGAATTACGACCGTCCCGGCTGTGCCATCGACTTCGATTAAGGCGCCGTCGGGAATGTCAGCGGTCCCAGTACGTGTGCCTACCACGGCCGGGATGCCGTACTCGCGAGCCACTACTGAAGTGTGGGAAAGTGCGCCACCAGCATCGGTTACAACGGCGCCGGCGACGGCAAAGTAGGGCGTCCAGGTGGGCGAGGTCGCACTGCAGACGATGATGTCTCCATCCTTGAGTCGGTCGGCCTCATTGAGCGAGCGGATCAGGCGGCCAACTCCGCGCTGCCGCCCGGGTGATGCCGCCACCCCTTTTAATGTGTTTTTCTCAAGTCTGGCCGCCGCCGCCAATTTTCCGAGGAAGGGTGGTGGCTGGGCCGCACGATAGGCTTTCTGCAAGACCCGCCGTTCATCGATCGTCCTGGGAGCGATAGAGCGTCCATGGTCGAGCGCAGCGTAGAGTTCTTGGAGCTGGAAGTAGAAGATATCGCTCGGGTCCTCCGCCAGGCCGCGGCTGCGGAGCATCTCCCCGACCACCAGCCAGCGCCGCCGAGAAGCTGCCAGAAGTCGCTGATCGCAGAGAGTGTTGTGGTCCTCGCGGACAGCGAGGATCTCTTGTGCGGCGGGAAGGGTTTCAAGAAGCTCGGCTTCCTCGGAGCCGTTCGTAGCCGCAGCTCTGAGTTCCTCTTCGAGTTGGTGGCGCCGCTTCACCCGGCGGTCGGCTGCCGCTTTAGGGGAGGCCTCTTCGTCTTTGTCCGCGAAACGGAGTATCAATTCGATGGCTAGACGGGGATCTTCGAGCCAGGTGGGCGCGTCAGCGATGCCGGCGTCGATAGTGTGGCCGTGGTTTTCGAGAAACTCCCCGAACTGCTCAGCAAACGCCGCGTCGGAAATCTCACCGCCGCCGCGTGCGGACTCCAGATCTGTTTTCAACCCATTTGTCGCGTGCACAGTTCGCCCCAGCTTCCAGGCGGCAAGCGCTCTGTCGAGGGTGCGATTTGGAAAGCCCTGAAGAAGTGCCAGTCCATCCTCCCGCCGCTCTTCGCCAAAACAGTCCGTGTACTTCTCGACGAATCGTTCGGCGCGCACCCCGGACGGAACCACAGTCTGGCCGTGGACTCCAGCAAATACGCGGCCGAAATCGGAGGCTTGCTGGTTAAGCGTCGATTCCCATTCACCCGCACCCACACTCGATGCGTCGAAGGTCATTAGCTTCACGAACAGGGCTTCGACGCGAGGAAGCCATTTATTTCGCCATAGCCCCAGGGCACTCTGGTCGCCCACGTCCGGCAGATCGAACGGGGGCTGCATGTCACCAGAGTCACTCGTTCTGACGTATGTGTATCCGTTGATCACCAGCCGTGCCGGAGGGCCATCGTCCTCTGGCGTAGGCGGGAAAGCGCCTCCGCGGAGAAGTGGTGGCTGCGATGCGGGCCCGTGCTCGTTCTCGTATGCCCACGTGTACTGCTCGAGGTCAGGATCGGGAAGGTCAAAAGAAACGCCGCGCACCTGCACACCTCCGTGATTGTAAACACGCTAGCAGCCCGGCAATCCTCGTGCATCGGTAAACGGGAGTCGGATTCCGAGCTAGTATCGATGAGCGATCGGGGAGCGACGGCGATGGGCTCGGCCGAACACAGCGCTGGTATCGAGGCGCAGCCTTCGACGGTCCGGCGGCTACTGTTCGACGTGCTCCAATGACCCCACCGGCCCCCCGCCTTTGACTGCCGGCGAGCTGATCGATCAACCACTTATGCGAGTCGGATCTAGGGCGAGGCTGATTCAGTCGGAGCGTGGAGCCGCCGAGTTTGAAGGCGGCTTGTCCTTCACCTGGCGGATACGAACTGCCGGGATAACTGTCCAAGCCGGACACTCGATAGAGCCCATCGGTAATGGGTCCCGCGCTCATCTCTGGGTCGAGTGGTCGGGGCTCGGCGTATTCTTCTTTGGATGGTGGTTGGCGAAGCGTGCTTCGAAGCGGAATCTCCCACTCGAGGCGACGGTGCTGAAGCATCGCGCAGAGGGCTAGTTGGCTCACCGGCGATTCCGCTGCCAGCGTACGTTGCGTTGCGGTGGCGCTTCCGATTACTTAGATTCCTCGGTCTAAGGGAGCTAGCACGGCTCGGATCGATCTGGTTCGATGCCGTCGCGGGAAAGAGGCAGCCATGATCGGAAACAGCACGATCCTGTGCGCAGTTGAAGTGGAGCCCGAGTTTGAGGAACAGCTCCGTGCTGCGGGTGAAGTTTGGACCCTCGACCGCGGGATGCCGCGCACCGATGTCATCGAGGTGGCCCGGGATGCGGACGGCATCCTACTCACACCCGGCTTCCGCGTCGACGAGGAACTCCTGAACGCTTGGCCCTCGCTCCGAGTAGTTTCCAGCGTTTCCGTCGGCTTTGATGCCTTCGACGTGGACCTTCTCACGGGGCGGGGAGTAGCGCTCTGTAACACGCCAGGAGTTCTGAATGCTGCCGTCGCCGATCTGACGGTGGCGATGATACTGATGCTTTCTCGCCGGTTGATGGAGTTCGAGACGTACTCGCGAAGCGGCGGCTGGGGTCGTCGAGAACCGTACCCGGCGTTGGCGCACGACCCGGCGGGCCACACTCTCGGGATTGTCGGTTTCGGGCGCATCGGCCGGGAGGTCACGCGCCGGGCCCAGTCCCTTGGGATGCGCACTATCTGGCACGACGTCTTCGAGAATGCACCCACTGATGCCCCGACCAGCGCTTTTAGATCGCTTGATGATCTCCTTGGCGAATCGGACTTCGTCAGCGTCCATACGGATCTCAACCGCACTTCGCGCCACCTGATCGGTGAACGTGAGTTGGGATTGATGAAGACGAGCGCCTACCTGATCAACACGGCCCGCGGTGGCGCTGTGGACCAGAAGGCGCTGACCCGGGCTCTCGAGTCCGGGGTGATTGCAGGGGCGGCCTTGGATGTCCTTGAGGCCGAGCCTCCCGATCCGAACGAGCCAATCGTTAGCCTACCCAACGCCATCGTCTTTCCCCACATCGGGACTGCGACGGAGGAGACGCGCAAAGCGATGAGAGGGCTTGCCGTCGACAATCTCATCGCTGTTCTAGCGGGGCAAGAGCCAGCATCATGCGTCAACCCGACCGTCCTCGATGGGCGGGGTAGCTGAAGCTCACCTCAGCGCCTGCGCAAAGCGCCGCACAGCTAGGAGGAGAAACATGCCGACACGCGCACTTGTTCTTGGAGGAGGTGGTCCCGTCGGAATCGCCTGGGAGTCCGGACTCATCGCGGGCCTTGAAGAGATGGGCGTCGACCTCACCGTCGCTGACTTCATCCTCGGCACGTCCGCCGGATCATTCGTGGGCGCGCATCTTTCAATGGGAAGAGAGCCGTCGGCTATTGTGGCGACTCAGCTTCGTTCTCAGGTAACCGTGTCTGGATCCGGCGATCAGGGCTCACAAGCCGCGCCTGCTTCCAGTTCTTTCCAGCACCTGATAGTCGGGGCTGAAGCTGGTTCGATCCCGGCTGAGGAGGTGAGGCGTAGAGTTGGCGAGCTTGCCCTGGTCGCCAAGACTATCAGCGAGGAGGAATTCATCTTCACCTTCGGCGGACTGCTCAGATCACTTCCGGAGGACGCCTGGCCAGAGCGCGAGTATGCCTGCACTGCTGTGGACGCACTGTCGGGCGAGTTCGTGGTGTGGAAGAACGGTTCCGGCGTTGGCCTTGGTCGTGCCGTGGCTTCGAGCTGCAGTGTCCCGGGCGTTTATCCGCCGATCACGATTAACGGGCGACGATATGTCGATGGCGGTGTCCGCTCGAGCACGAATGCAGACATTGCGAAGGATTACGACAAAGTCCTGGTTGTTTCTGTGACCAATCCCAATCGGGATGCCGATACTGCAGTCGCTGAGAGGGCTCAGCAGCTGCTCCTAGAGCAACTCCAGGCGATCAGGGATGCCGGTGGGTCGGTCGAGCTGATCGAGCCGGACGCGGACAGCATCGGGGCATTTGGCACAAACATGCTCGATGGCTCGCGGCGCCCTGTCTCGGCAGAGAGCGGAATCTCTCAGGGTAAGACGGAAGCGGATCGACTGGGCGAATTCTGGAATTAGTAGCATCGGACCGGTTTGCCTGTGGCGAAGGCGCTGTAGCAGCTAGACTGCGTCGCAGTCGACTCGAGGAGACTCGCTGATGGACTTCAAACTCTCCCCCGAACACGCTTCCTTCAGGAGCGAGGTCTTGTCGTTCATTGGCGACATGGCATCGGACAAGGGTTCGCGTGAGGACCCCAGGTTCGACAAGAAGGTCCGAGATGAGCTTGCCAAAAGAAAGTGGCTCGCCATGCCCTGGCCTGAGGAGTTCGGCGGGCTGGGTGCGTCGCCTCTCCAGCAGATGGTTTTCAATGAGGTCATGGCCTATAACCGCATGCCGACCGGCGGCATGGGCGTCTGGTGGGTTGGCCCAGCGCTGATTCTATACGGCACGGACGAGCAAAAGGGGCGCTTCCTTCCGCGGATCACGAGCGGCGACGACGTTTGGTGCACTCTCTATTCGGAACCCGGAGCTGGTTCAGACCTCGCTTCACTCCAGACGCGCGCTGTGCGCGACGGCGACGACTACATCATTAACGGACAGAAAATCTGGACATCTGGTGCGCACCGCTCAGACTGGGGTTGGTTGGCTGCTCGCACCGACCCGGAAGCGCCCAAGCACCGTGGCATCTCTATGTTCTTAGTCCCTATGAATGCTCCCGGCCTCGAGGTTCGCCCGCTGCGGAACATGACCGGACGCCACGAGTTCAACGAGGTCTTCTTCGACAACGTCCGCATTCCCTCGTCGCAGCGCGTGGCCGAGGAGAACCGCGGCTGGTACACGCTAGCGGTCGCGCTGGATTTCGAGCGATCTTCGATCGGCTCGACGTCCGGCGCCCAGCGGACGTTGGACGATTTCATGGCGCTGATCAGGCTCGGCGAGGCCACGCTCACGTCGGCCAACCGCCTCCGCCTGGTCGATGTCTTCGTGGCAACGCAGGTCCTCCGCTTCGTTGGCTACCGGATCGCCGCGGAGCAGGAGAAGACAGGCGTTGCTCCCACTCAGCTTTCCCAGATGGCCAAGCTGGCTGCGATGGAGCTGAACCAGAAGATCACGCTGATGACGATGCAGGTGCTTGGTATGGACGCCGCGGGTCATCCGGCAGACTCCCCCTGGGACGACTACACGCGCGGCTTCCTGCGCTCGGTCGCCAACACCATCGAGGGCGGCACCAGCGAAATCCAGCGTAACGTTATCGCCACGCGCGGGTTGGGCCTGCCAAGAGGCTAGTCGTCCCGCGTGCCCTGCCGCTTAGCACCCTTCCACGCAGCACTGAGCACCCCATCAAGTGGCGCTCAGTGCCACTGTGGCTCCCGCTTCTCCCTGAAGGCCGCGACAGCTTCGCGATGGGCAGGGCGGTCTTGGAGCTGGCTGAACAGCTGGGTCTCGGTAGCGATGACGCTCTGGAGACTCTGCTCGACGCTGTTGCGCCGGATTTCGCGCTTTGTCATCCAGACAGCTTCGGTTGGCGCCGAGGCGATCTCAGTCGCCAGGGCGTTTGCCTCCGGAAGCAGGTCGTCGTGCGGCACGATCCGGCTCACGAGCTTCTGGGCGAGCGGGTCTGATGTCTCGATGATCCGGCCGGTGAGCGCCAACTCTAGCGCCGTCTCGATGCCGGCGACGTCTGGCAGATTGCGCGAGCCACCGCACTCCGGAATCAGGCCAACGCGGACGAAACGGGC
>DASCML010000121.1:0-19901 GCA_036010925.1 Dehalococcoidia bacterium
GATTCCACCAGTTCATTGACCCTGCCGACGGAGCCGAGTACCTCTACACCAACTTCGAGCCATACGATTCACACCGACTTTTCCCGCAGTTCGATCAACCGGACATAAAGGCCTCATATAACGTCACCGTCGCCGGTCCAGCTGATTGGGAAGTTGTTGCCAACAGTCGAGAGGCAGGGTGTGAGAAGCTCCCGGATGGCCGCGAGCGGCGGACCTACGCAGGAACAGAGAGGTTCAGCACCTACCTGTTTGCCATCGTTGCCGGGCCCTACCACGTTTTTCGAGCGGAACATGAGGGGATTCCGCTCGGTATTTACACCAGGAAGTCGCTCGTCGAACACGTGGACGATGAGGAAATCTTCACCATCACAAAGCAGGGCCTGACATTCTTCGCGGACTTCTTCGACTATCCATATCCGTTCGATAAGTACGACCAGTGCTTCGTTCCTGAGTTCAACGCCGGTGCCATGGAAAACGTCGGCTGCATTACCCACAACGAGCTAATGATCCACAGGGAGCCACCGACCGATAACCAGCGGCGGCGGCGCGCTGAAATCATTCTTCACGAGATGGCACACATGTGGTTCGGCGACCTTGTGACTATGCGCTGGTGGAATGATCTCTGGCTCAATGAGAGCTTCGCGACGTACATGGCCTATCTTGCGATCGACCGTGCCACGCGCTTCGATACGGGATGGCTCGACTTCAACGCTTCTGAGAAGGCGTGGGGCTATCGGCAAGATCAGCTTGTTACTACTCATCCGATCGCGGGCCAAGTTGAAGATACCGACCAGACGACACAGAACTTCGACGGGATCACCTACGCCAAGGGTGCATCGGTAATCAAGCAGCTCGTGGCATCAATTGGGCCGGACGGTTTCCGGAAAGGAATGCGCTATTACTTCCGGGAGCACGAATGGGGCAACACGACCTTGTCCCAGTTCCTGGCTGCCCTTGAGGTCGGCTCAGGACGGCCGCTCGAAGAGTGGTCGAAGCTCTGGCTGGAGACGGCTTCGCTCAACACGCTCGCTGCCAGCTGGGAAACCGACGGCGAGCGGATCTCCAGTCTCGGCCTGACGCAGACTGCGCCCGACGACTACCCGACCCTCCGGCCGCACTTCGTGGAGGTAGGGATTCTCAGCCAAGGGGCAGGAAACACTCTGAGGGTCGAGTCCGTGCCCGCACGGATTGAGGGACCCGCAGCCGCGGTTCAGGCTGCAGAGGGCCTGCCGGTGCCTCTGCTCGTTTTCCCCAACTACAACGATCACGGCTGGCTCAAGGTGGCTCTCGATGAGAGTTCCCTCGACTTTGTTCGGCAGCGAATCGACTCCGTCGAAGATACGCTCTTGCGCCAGATGCTCTGGTCTTCGCTCTACACAATGGTCCGGGATGCTCAGCTGAAGTCCACGGACTACCTCGATTTCGTGCGATCGAAAATAGTGCTCGAACCAAACGTCAGCATGACAGACGCCGTCCTCCTGCAGGCCCAGACGACGCTTGGCCGATTCGTCCCTGACGAACTCAAAGATGATGAGAGCCACTTCCTGTTCGCCGCTGCGAGGGCTGCCCTGGAGCACGTCCCTCGCGGCGACCTCCAGATCATCTGGGCCAGGAACCTTATCGCATTCGCTGCCAACTCGCGCGATCTTGGTTTCTGCGCTGATCTCGCGGACGGTAAGGAGTCCATCGAAGGTCTCACAATCGACCAAGACATGAGATGGAGCATCGCCACCCGCTTCACCGGCCTCGGTCTCGAGGGAGCGGAACAACGAGTCCAGACAGAAATAGAACGCGACAAGTCAGACCGTGGAAGTCGAAACGCGATCACCGCAGCGGTTTCGAAGCCCGCCCCAGAGGGCAAGCAGCAGGCCTGGGACCGAATCCACGGCGAGGGATACGGATCGCTTCAGCTCACCAACGCCGCACTGGCCGGATTCAATTGGTGGCGCCAGCGAGAGATCATCGAACCGTTCGCGAAACGCTTCTTTGAGGCCGCCCCGGACGTATTCCGGAACCGCGACAACGAATTCACACGAGGCTACGGGGTCCAGATGTTCCCGTCCTACATCGCCGAGGAATGGGTGATTGAACGAAGCGAACAATTGATGAAGGAAATCGGGGACAGCGTCCCGATGCTACGCCGGACCCTGATGGAGTCGAACGATGAACTCGGCCGCGCGATTCGCTGCAGAGAGCTCGCCAGCTCCTGACTCGAGACGGTGCCCGTCATTGTTGAATCGAACGGGAGGAGGCGAGAATGTCGGCCACTAAGCTATCCGGCGCGCGCGTCATAGTCGTCGGGGGCGGGCTCTCGGGCCTGGCCGCTGCAGCTTCTCTCCAGGACCACGGGTTTTCCGTCACCGTGCTGGAGGCATCGGATGGCGTGGGCGGCCGGGTTCGCACCGACCTGGTCGATGGATTCCGGCTGGACCGCGGCTTCCAAGTCCTCCCGACGGCATACCCACTGGCACGCAAGCTGCTCGATTTCCGGGCGCTCGACCTGAGGTCATTCGAGCCAGGCGCCCTCATCCGCGAAGACGGAGAGGAACTCGAGCTGATGGACCCCCTGCGCCGGCCGCGGAGCCTCCGGGGGGCCATCAGTTCAAAGGCCGGGAGCTCTAGCGACAAGCTTCGAATCGCCTTGTTGCGCGCCCGCCTAGGGGCGGGCAGCACCGACCGACTGTTCAAAGGAACCGACCGGCCCACCCGGCTAGAGCTTCGGAGGCTAGGGTTCAGCCGACAGATCCGCGAAAGGTTCTTTCGCCCGTTTCTCTCAGGGATCTTTCTCGAATCCGACCTGTCCACTTCGAGCCGCTTCTTCCGGTTTGTATTTCGAATGTTCAGCAGAGGGAGTGCAGCGGTACCGGCACTGGGAATGGGGCAAATTCCGGACCAACTCGCGACTCGGCTGCCGGAGGACGCGATTCGCACCGGCGTCGGTGTCAACACCATTCGCAGCGAGCCAAGCCGCAAAGGAGTGCTTATCGACACAATTGGTGGCGAGACAATCGAGGCCGCCGCAGCTGTTCTTGCCGTGCCGGAGGCCGAAGCGAACAGGATTCTTCGCCTCGACCGAACGACTGAGCCCGGTCGAAACGTAACCTGCCTTTACTACGCCGCCGAAGCGTCGCCGCTCGACCGGCCAATCCTTGTCCTCAACGGGGCAGAGACAGGTCCCATAAACAACCTAGCGGTGATGAGCGACGTCGCGCCGCAGTACGCACCCCGGGGTCGGACTCTCATCTCGGTGACCGTGCTCGGGGACTCCAACCAGGATGACACAGTTCTCGACCACCACTGCAAAGACCAGCTTGCGGAGTGGTTCGGGCACGCGACTGAAGACTGGGAGCTGCTCCGTGTCTACAGGATCCACGATGCTCTCCCGAACTCGGTAGCCATGGTCGCCGAGCCAGACGTGCCGGAGCCGGTGTCCCGAGTGTTTCTCGCAGGCGACTACCTGGCCACGCCATCCATAGAAGGAGCCCTCCGATCCGGCGTTGCGGCCGCCAGAGCGTCGATGCGGGTACTCCAAGAGGAAGCTGAGACCGGCACCCTCCCCGCTCGGGAGCCGAGTTTTACGTCCAGTTTTCTCGTGGACTCGCCGGTCGAAAAAGTGTCTGCGTTCCACGAAGGTGCAGACGCCTTTGTGCGTCTGCAGCCGCCGCTGGCTTTCATGAGGTTCATCGAAACCGGGCCAATTATCGAGGATGCGGCGACAGAGTTCACCATGGGTCCTTGGCCTCTACGTATACATTGGCGAGCGCGTCACAAGGCCGTCGCCCACGGGGCTGGGTTCACCGACCACCAAGAAGGGGGACCGATGGCTTCCTGGGTGCACCGCCACGAGTACCGCCCGGTCGGCGACGGCACGACCGAAGTGACCGACAGGATCTGGTTCTCCCACCGTGGCGGAGTCCGGGGCATCGCAACGCGTCTACTCTTCAACAGACTGACCCTGAAGGTGATCTTCAGATTCAGAGCCTCCACAACTCGGAGGGCCAGTAAGAGCTGAACCGCGGGACCTCTGGGTAACTCAAGGGTCATTAGGCGTTCTTGCCGACGGCAGCCATGACTCCGGATGTGATGTCTGGGTGAGCGAATTCGAACCCCGACGCCTGGAGCCGTTCAGGTACCACCCTCTGGCTCACAAACAATGTTTCGTCGACGGAAGCCCCGAACAAGATGCGCATAGGGAGACGGGGAATTGGGAGCAAGGTCGGGCGTCGGAGAGCCCTGCCAAGCGCTTTGGTGAATTCGCGATTGGTCACAGGCTCCGGCGCCGTCACGTTGACCACCTCCGACGCGTCGTTGATTACAAGGTGCTCCAGAGCGGCTACGACATCATCCAGCGCGACCCAGCTGAACCACTGGCGGCCACTTCCGAGCCTGCCTCCAAGGCCGAACTTGAATGGCAACAACATCCTCTTGAGGGCACCGCCCTTCCCGATTACGACGCCAAAGCGAGCGCAGGTAACGGACAATCCGGACTCGATGCCCTTGAGAGACTCAGCTTCCCAGCGAACGACAAGATCTGAAAGGAATCCGGACCCACAGCAGGATTTCTCGGTCAATGTTTCATCTCCGCGATCTCCATAGAAACCAACGGCCGAGGCATTCACGAGTCTCTTTGGACCGCTTTCAGATGACATGGCAGCGACGAGAGTGCGGGCCGGGTCAACGCGACTCGATAGCAGCTCCCGGCGTCGCTTGTCCGACCATCGACCATCGGCGATTGAGGCTCCGCAAAGATTGACTACTGCATCACATTCGTCGAGGGCGGCCGGGCGCATCCAGCCGGCTGGAGGATCCCAGTCGACGCCGAATTCGTCTTTGTGTCCTCTCTTGAGTCGAACGACCTGGTGTCCCTGTTCAGTCAATGCATCCGCGAGGGCCACCCCAATCAGGCCTGAGCTTCCGGCAATGGCTACCTTCATGTCCGCCATCCAACAATCAGTGAGTTGCGGCCGACCGCGCAGAGACCTGCGCCATAGTCGACAACTCAAACCTAGTTCCTTTTCCGTGTCGTCGCGAGGAATCCCGCGCTCCCGACCGCCACGGGCAAGGGACCGGCGCGGGGGCCATGTTTCCTCGCCGCGCCCAGCTCCCGGCCACCGCAGGTGGGTGCAGGCGGCACTTCGCTGCGGTGGCCGGGAGCGTATCGTTACCTTTGCTACAGATATGTTGCGCGCGTTTCATCAGAGAACAGGTCGGCGCGAGGAAACATGGCCGATATCCGCTGAGACCAGGTCTGTCGCGGAGGCGAGCCGTCACCTCTACGAGGTCCTGACGCACCACTCTAAGAATCGCGACTTCGATGCTCACGACCCCTGTGCTCGCGGTTTCCAACTATGGCGAGAAATGCCGTTCGGGGCTTGAGAGCGAGATCGACAACGCGAGCCGTGAGCTCTACGAGGAGATGACGCGTCCCTTCGGGCCACGTGATTTCGACGCCCACGACCATCTGGCAATCGCCATATCCGAGCACGGAGAGGCGTGCCGAAAAGAGAGCCCGAAGGGGTAGGGCGCGCTCTGGTGCAGTGCCCAGTCAGATCAACGGCTCCCCAATCGCTCCCGCAACACATCCACCAGCCCGCCTATGGGCACCCTCACCTGTGCCTGGCTGTCTCGCTCCCGGATGGTGACGGAGTCGTCACCTACCGAGCCTTCTTCACCCACAGTATCGAAGTCCACGGTGACGCACAGCGGTGTCCCTATTTCATCCTGGCGCCGGTAACGACGGCCAATGGATTGCGTGTCATCGAACTGCGAGTTCCATTCAGGACGCACAACATCGAAGACCCGCTTCGCCATCGGCAGGAGCTTTTCGTTTCGAGAAAGCGGCAACACGGCTACTTTTATCGGCGCTATCGCCGGCAGGAACTTCATCACCGTGCGCTTGTCTCCCTTTTCGTCCGGCTCGTCCGAATAGGCGTCTAACATGGTGACGGCGGCAGTCCGACTGAGTCCCGCTGCCGGCTCGATTACCCAAGGCACAACGTGCTCACCCCGGTCCTCATCGAAGTAGGTGAGCTGGTGACCGCTGAGTTCCCCGTGGGCGGTGAGGTCAAAATCGGTCCTCGCGGCCACGCCCTCGAGTTCGCCCCAACCCCAGGGAAACTTGTACTCGATATCGGTCGTGCCGGCGGAGTAGTGGGATAGCTCTTCCCCGGAGTGATCGCGAAGGCGTAGCGCGCGCTCGTCGATCCCAAGGGCATCGATGTACCAGCGAAGGCGAATGTCGATCCATTCTCGATGAAGGGTCAAGTATTCGGCCGGATCTTCCCGATCGGCCGGGGGAAGACAGAAGTACTCCATCTCCATCTGCTCGAATTCGAGTGTTCTGAACACCCATCTCCCGGGGGTGATTTCGTTTCTGAAGCTGACGCGAGTTTGGGCGATGCCGAAGGGCAGCTTCTTCCGCATAGATGTTTGGACGTTCTCAAAGTTGACGAATATTCCCTGGGCAGTCTCGGGCGGCAGGTAGGCCTTGTTGGAGGCGTCGTCTACGACTCCCACCTGCGTCTCGAACATCAGGTTGAACTGCCGGGAGTCGGTGAAATCGCAGCGGCCGCGTGGGCAGGAATAGGAGCCGTCTTCCTGTTTGGCGATTTCCGGATAGTCGCCTTCCTCGATGTGGTCGGCACGGAAGCGCTGTTTGCAGGTTCGACAGTCGACCAGCGGGTCGGTGAAGTTGGAAACATGGCCGCTGCCAACCCACACCTGAGGATTGGTGATGAGGGCCGCATCAAGACCAACGACATCGTCTCTTTCTTTGGTCATTGAATTCCACCAGGCGTCACGGATGTTGCGTTTAAGCTCGACGCCGAGGGGGCCCCAGTCGTAAGTGCTGGCAAAGCCGCCATAGATCTCTGAGGACGGGAAAACAAAGCCACGACGCTTTGCGAGAGAAACGATGGTTTCAAGATCGGGGGCGGCCACAGCAGTCTCCAAGAGATTTGGAGTCCTACCTTAGCGGGAATCCAACAACCGGTCAGGGAGTCGCCCTGATGGCGGTCTCCAGCCGACGTTTAAGCTCCCGGGGCTCTAGGTCGACGGCGAATCGCTTCAAGCGGGCCGTGGCCCCTGACTCGAGCCGGAGATCACGACGGGGAAGGTCCAGAGCCGTTGCGAGCAACCTGACCACGGCCTCGTTAGCGGCGCTATCGACCGGTGGGGCAGTCACCCTGATTCGCACAATTCCGTTGGCATCCATCGACTCGATCGCATTCTTGCTTGCGCGGGGGATGACCCGGACAACGAGCACTGCCACAGCAGCTCTAACTTATCCTCGGCGAGTGCCATCACGCATTCGAACATTTGTTTTAAATCAGCTACAATTCACCAATCCGTGAACTGGAGCCAGCCTCCGGCAAACTGACACGGGCCCGGGTATCCAGATGACCGATGCCGACCGAGAGCGTGCGCTTGAGCTCGCCCTTAATCAGCTCGACAAACAGTACGGCCGTGGGACCGTCATGCGATTGGGGGAACGCCAGGATTCAATGTCCGTCGAGGCTATCCCCACCGGCTCCCTTTCGCTCGACATCGCGCTGGGCGTGGGCGGTGTACCACGCAGCCGGATCGCAGAGATCTACGGTCCCGAATCAGCCGGGAAGAGCACCCTAGCCCAGCACATCATGGCCGAAGCGCAGAGGCGTGGAGGAACGGCCGCTTACATAGACGTAGAGCACTCCCTAGACCCGGGATACGCAAGGGACCTGGGTATTCAGATCGAGGACCTCCTCGTGAGTCAGCCGGACACCGGCGAGCAGGCGCTCGAGATCTGCGAGGCGCTCGTCCGATCGAATGCGGTGGATGCGATAGTCGTGGACTCGGTTGCGGCGCTGGTGCCGCGGGCGGAGATAGAAGGGGAGATGGGAGATTCCCACATGGGCCTCCAGGCCCGCCTGATGTCCCAGGCGATGCGGAAGCTCGTGCCAGCCATCTCTCAAACTCGAACGGCCGTGATCTTCATCAACCAGCTGCGTGAGAAGGTTGGGGTCGTCTTCGGAAATCCCGAAGTCACGCCCGGCGGACGCGCCCTCAAGTTCTATTCATCTGTGCGAATAGAGGTAAGAAGGGTGGAAGCCGTGAAGCGGGGGAGCGATATCATCGGCAACCGGGTGAAGGCAAAGATCGTGAAGAACAAAGTTGCTCCTCCGTTCAAACAGGCTGAATTTGAAATCCTTTTCGAGCCCCCGCGTGGAATCTCAAGAATGGGCGACCTCTTGGACCTTGGCGTAGACCGCGGGTTCGTCACAAAGAGCGGGGCTTTCTACAGCTACAGCGAAACACGGCTGGGCCAAGGTCGTGAAAACGCCCGCCAGTTCCTCGCTGAAAACGAAGACATCGCTTCCGAGATCGAAGCTGAAGTCCGGCGAGACGCCGGACTAGTGCTGCCCGAAGTGGAGGAGGCCGACAAGATCCTCGCGGGAAGCATCTAGTCGCGGATGGAACCTGAAGGCGGCGAAACGCCTCCGACAATTGCAACAATCCGCACAGCCCAGCGCGGCAATCAACGGCTAGTCGAGCTAACTGACGGAACGCACTATGTGTTCGCAACCGAGGCAATCGATGAAGCGGGCGTTCGCGAGGGGTCGGTCGCCAGTCCCGACCTGGTTGCAAAGCTCGAATCCGCGGACCGCCGGGCAGTCGTCCACGAAGCCGCCCTCAGGCTGCTCGCCACCCGCGCTCGAAGCGAACAAGAGATGCGGACACGGCTGGCAATGCGCGGAATCGACCCCGAAGCGATCGAACACGAGATTCAGCGGCTACTTCGCTCCAGCCTCCTGGACGACTCCATGTTCGCCCACGCCTGGGTCAGGCATCGCCAACAGACCGCCCCACGTTCGAGGAGAATGCTGCGACACGAACTCCTGGGCCGCGGAATCAGTCCGGAGTCGGCCGACGAAGTAACTGCCGAACTCGACGACTGCGCAACTGCTCTCGAGGTCGCCCGCCGACGCGCTCAATCAAGACTGTCGGAGAACTACGAACAGCACCTGACCAAGATCGGTGGATTCCTCAGGCGCCGTGGATTCACCTACGCGATTTCCTCTGAAGCTGCCCGCCAAACGTGGGATGAGATAGAGCAAGACCGATCCCCGGCCTAGCCTGCTTGACCCCTAGATGCTTTGACCGGCCACCCTCTCTGACAGTAGGATCAGCAGGTTGGGGGCAGGACCCCTCGTTTTGTTTATGTCACACCAGAATTCGACTGGAGTAACCGGATGCCGACGACGATTCTCGTTGCGATCGTCGGCCTGGCGGCATTGGCGATCGGTGGCGTGGCGGGTTATCTCGCCCGACGTCGGTCAGCCTCGACATCGCTTAAATTGGCGGAGGAACAGGCAAACCGAATAGTCGCAGAGGCCGAAGCAAACCAGAAAGAACTTTTACTCGAGGCCAAGGAGGAAGCTCTTCAAACTCGAAATGACCTAGACGCTGAACTGCGCGAACGGCGTGCCGAAGCGAGCCGCACGGAGCAGCGACTCTCCCAGAAAGAGGAGAACCTCGATCGGAAGGCCGAAGGCCTGGAGAGCCGCGAAGAGTCCCTCAGCGCCAGGTCCGCCGAAATCGAAGAAATTCGGGCCGGGGTCGAAGAGGAGCGGCAGAAGCAATCAGAAGAGCTGCAACGCGTTGCGGGCCTGACCGAATCAGAAGCACGCGAGCAACTGCTGGCAATCATCGATGGGGAGGTCAGGGAAGAGGCCAGCCGGCGAGTGCGCGTCATGGAGGAGGAAGTTCAGGCGACCGCGGCTGCCCGAGCGAGAAAGATCCTCGCAACTGCGATTCAACGCTATACCTCCGAAGTAACCGCCGACACGACAGTCTCCGTTGTCACCATTCCCAGTGACGAGATGAAGGGGCGCATAATCGGCCGCGAAGGACGCAACATACGCGCGATCGAGGCGGCCACCGGCGTCGACCTCATCATTGACGACACCCCCGACGCTGTGACCGTCAGTTGTTTCGACCCCGTTCGCCGGGAGATTGCCCGGCAGGCGCTCTCCACCCTCGTACAGGACGGACGGATCCATCCGACGCGGATAGAAGAGGCCGTCAACAAGGCCAAACGAGACGTGGAAGGGCTGATGGCCGAAGCTGCCGAAGCCGCCTCCGAGGAGGCCGGTGTCGTCAACCTCCATCCAGAAATCCTCAAGGTGCTTGGCCGCCTCCGTTACCGGACCAGCTACGGACAGAACGTCCTTCGCCACTCGATTGAGACCGGCCACATCGCCGCAATGATCGCCCGCGAAATCGGGGCCGATGTCAAAGTGGCGAGAGCCGGAGGGTTTCTTCACGACCTCGGCAAGGCCGTGGACCACGAGGTAGAAGGCACTCACGCACTCATCGGGGCTGAGCTCGGACGCCGCTTCAAGGTGAAGGAGGCGGTCGTTCATTGCATCGAGGCTCACCACGAAGAGGTGCCGGCCAACTCCGTGGAGGCAGTGGTTGTGATGATGGCCGATGCCATCAGTGGTGGCCGTCCAGGCGCCCGACGCGAATCGCTGGATGCCTACATCAAGCGCCTCGAAACTCTCGAGGAGCTCGCCAAATCACAGAAAGGCGTCGAATCCGCTTTCGCCATCCAGGCCGGACGCGAACTTCGCGTGATCGTTAAACCGGACCAGGTGGATGACCTCGAAGCAATGCGGATCGCTCGCGCCGTAAGTCAGCAGATCGAGGAAACCATGGAGTACCCCGGCCAGATCAAAGTGACGGTCGTGAGGGAAACTCGGGCGACCGAGGTGGCCCGGTAGCAGTGAAACTGCTCTTCCTCGGGGACATCGTAGGCTCCTGCGGTCGCAAAGCGGTTGTAGAATCTGTTCCGCGCCTGCGGCGCGAACTCGAGCTCGACTACGTCGTCGCTAACGGCGAAAACGTCGCCGGAGGCCGTGGCATTACCGAATCGACCGCCCTCCAGCTCTTCGACTGTGGCATCGACATCATCAGCGGCGGGAACCATACCTTTCAGCACCGCGACTCGTACGAGTTCTTGGACCACGACGCCCGAATACTCCGGCCGATCAACTACCCGCCCGGAGCACCGGGGCGGGGGATAGCCAATACGGGAGACCTGACGGTGGTAAACGTGATGGGTCGGACTTTCATGGGGGGCGACTTCGACGACCCGTTCAGGGCCGTGGACGCAGCGCTCGAGACTGTCGATTCACGCCGCTTTGTGCTCGTCGACTTCCACGCCGAAGCAACCAGCGAGAAACAGGCACTAGGCTGGCACCTGGACGGGCGGGTCGCGGCCGTAATCGGCACGCACACGCACGTCCCCACGGCGGACCACCGCGTGCTGCCACAAGGAACCGGCTACTGCACCGACGCCGGGATGTGTGGCGCAAGAGATTCTGTCATCGGGGATGACGTCGACGCAGTGCTCACCCGGTTCCTCACGCAAATGCCGACGCGGCTGCCCGCGGCCGATGGGCCTGCAATCATCAACGGCGTACTGCTCGAAATCGATCGTGAGAGCCTTCGGACCACGCATATTGAACGACATGACCTGGCGGTGAACTAAGTGTCGATAGGCGACTTTCATCTCCACACCACGGCCTCAGACGGCGTCCATAGTCCCGCCGACATCGTCGCGATGGCCGCCAGGCGGGGGGTTCGCCACATCTCGATAACCGACCACGATTCAACTGAAGGCCTGGATGAAGCCGCGGCCGCAGCAGAAGAGGCCGGTCTCCAACTGGTACCAGGCGTCGAGTTGAGCGCAGATCTGGGCCTCGCCGACGTACACCTCCTCGGATTTGGATTCCGGACCAACTCGCGGGCACTGCAGGAGTTTCTCGCCTGGCTGAGGAACGGAAGACTCGAACGAACCAGGAAGACCGTGAGGATCCTAGCGGAGCACGACATGCCGATTGAAATCGACCGGGTCTTCGAAATCGCCGGCGAGGCGACCGTCGGAAGACCTCACGTTGCGCTCGCGCTCGTGGAACGCGGCCATGTTGCAAGCGTTCAGGAAGCCTTCGACCGTGTGCTCGGCAACGGAAAGCCAGCTGACGTAAACAGGGAGAAGCTTCCGCCAGAGGGCGCCATTCGCATGGTCCACGATAGCGGCGGGGTGGTTTTCGCCGCCCACCCGGTGTTCATAGCCGATGACTATGACCCGGCGCTGGCCGAGCTGAGCAGATGGGGACTCGACGGAATCGAAACGTTCTACAAGAACTACGATGCCGAGACCGTCTCACACCATAGTGAACTGGCAAATCGCCACGGACTCGGGACCTCTGGGGGCAGCGATTATCACGGGCTCGGTAACCCAGACGATCGGGAGATCGGAGACATCCCGTTCCCGGACACGGAAGTCGAGAAGTTCCTCGCCTTTCTGGAGAACCGGGGAGTTATTACTGAAATCGCCGGAGGAAGTGATGCTTGAGACCGCAGACATCGAGAAGATCATTCCCCACCGCTACCCATTCCTGCTCGTTGACCGAATCGTTGAAGTCGAAGATGGGAAAAGGGGAGTGGGAATCAAGAACGTTACCGCCAACGAGTGGTTCTTCCAGGGGCATTTTCCTGGCAACCCGATCATGCCCGGGGTGCTGATCGTCGAAGCCCTGGCGCAGGTGGCCTGCGTGACCCTGATGAAGGGCATTGACACAGGCGGAAAAACCCCGCTGTTCGGGGGGATCGAGACTATGAGGTTCCGGAGGCCTGTCCGTCCCGGCGACCAGCTCCGCCTGGAGTTTGAAATGGTCCGGATGCGCGGTCCGGTTGGAAAAGGCAAAGTGAAGGCCCTAGTCGATGGTGAGCCAGCTGCCGAGGGCAACATCTCTTTCGCCCTGGTAGACGCCGAGTAGATCCTTTGGCTAGGGGCTCCGCAGTCCGACCCGGATCGCCGAGGCGGCGAAGAACTCCTGGAGTCACCGGTTCAATTACTCCTTTTGACCCAACTCCCCGCTAAGCAGAAGAGGTGTGGCCTTCACCCGGGCTCTGGACTTGGCGACGGGCAGCAAACGCGGGCCTGTAGTGGTCGGATTCGCGATTGCCGGCATGGTGATCGCCTGGGCCGTCCAGCTTCCATTTCTCCCGCTGGGCGTGCCGATGCCGGGGCTAATCGCTGTCGGCGTTGGGGTCCTACCCGGCGCACAGGCAGCTGATGAGTGTCTGAGATGGCCTCAGATAAGGAACGCCATCGCGATTACGAAGCCAAACGCGACCGCACCAACTGCCACAATGCCGATCAGGTCGGTGCGCACATAGCGATAGTCGGTCGTGACATGGTGCGCGCGCCCGCGAGCCTCGGTTTCGGTCTCGGTGTTCCGCTCCGGAGCGGAACTGACGCCGGTCTCTGAACCGGTCGGCCGCGGAAGGCTGGGCGCCGGTGCGACGCGTCTTCGGCTGCGGCGAGGCTGCCTCCTGGACATGCACCGATGCTACGGCGTGGCCGCTGAACGGTATAGCGGAGCGCGTAGCTCATCCACAGCCTACGACCGCAGTGACATCAACTTCGATTTTCAGTGGAGGCGTAGCGAGAGCTTTCACAACCATCATCGTGATAGGCGGAAATGGGGGAAGGAAGAACTCCCTCCTGATATCCGCTGTGCGCTCCCAGCAGTCTTCTTCTGTGGAGTAGATAGTTACCTTCACGATGTCGGCCACCTGTGCACCGGCATGTGAGAGCAACACTCTTACGTTAGAAAGAGCCTCCTGCGCCTGTTTCTCCAAAGTATCGGCTCCACTGACCTGCCCCGCGCAGTAAACAGTATCCCCGACCCGCGCCGCGTGCGAGTACCCGAATCTGGGGGCGTTCATCAGGCCTTCGGGGTTGATAGTTGTCTTCTTGTTGGGGTTCACACTGACCTCCGCCGTCTGCGCATGTTAGACACTGCCTACCAGCTCTTCAGCCTCGCGCCGAAGTTCCGCTCGGAAGTCCGGGTGGGCGACGCTAATCAACTCCTCGGCGCGTTGCCTGTGGTTCTTATCCAGCAAGCGAGCGATTCCGTACTCGGTGACGATCGTATCGGCTAGGTATCGCGGCACTGTCACAAGGGTCCCCGCTTCATGACGCGTCACGACCTTCGAAATCGAGCCACCTACTGCGGTCGAACGCATGACCGTAATCGCCCTCCCTCCCGACGAAAGAGAGGCGCTGATATGCGTGTCCGGCTGTCCTCCGGTGCCATTGATCATGTGTCCGCCGAATCGGTCTTCGCTGGCAATTTGGCCCAAGAGATCCACGGCGATTGCGCTGTTTATTGATGTCATTCGGTGGTTACGTCCCATCAATAGAGGGTTTAGAAGATAATCCGGGTCGTAAAGTTCGAACGCAGGATTGTCGGCGATGAGCTTCAGGTCTTCGCCCGAGCAACCACTCCACGCAACAGCGACTGACTTGTTCTTATGAACCGTCTTTTCACTGCCATCCACGATTCCCTTCGCCCATAGTCGGCCCAACCCCGGTGCGCCAAGCTCAGTGTGAATGCCGAGATGCTTAGCTTCGTCCAAGGCACCGGCCACAACCATGAGTCCTGAGGGCTGACCAATGCCGATCTGCACGGTAGCGCCGTCCCGGACCAGGTACTTCGCGTTATCGGCTATCGCCTGGGCTTCCGGGTCGACATCGGCAATACCGAACGCCTGCCGGATCAGGGATGTGGGGATGGAGGCAAACGTCTCAGGAAAGATCGCGATCTGGTCAATGCTCGCCTGGTCGAGCAGCGAGAGCCGCTCCTCCTGCTCCTCTGCTGGAGAGTCTCGCCGAACGAGCTCCCTCACCGAATCGACATCGACGGGGTCTATGACGCCCGGCACGAAGGTATGGATCTCGCTGACATGCATCCAAACATCACCAAACACAGGCGTGATGTGAGGGTCAATTGCGGCAATCGTTATCGGACAGCGTTTCGCGTATGACTTCTTGGTCCACATATGGGGACCGAAGTGAACATATCCCTGCTCGTTAGGCTCGCTGCAGGACACCAGCTGGACATCTGGCATACGAGCCTCATCGCGCCCGGAATCGAATGCCTTCATGCCTAGCATGAAAGTGTTCGGCAGATAGGTGGCTATCTGTGCATCATGGGCCGGGCGGAGGCCATCGCCGATAAAGAGCTCGATTTCCTTCTCTCCGCGAGGCCCTTCGGGGCCAAAAAGAGCGACTTCACGAGGAGCAAGGGAGCGAAAATCGACCCTCTCCAGTTCCTTTGCTCGCTTCTGAAACGCGTCTGCGAGGACCGCCGGACACAACACCCCGAGAACTACAAGGTCGCCTTCTTTGATCAGCGCCATGGCCTCGTCCAGTGAGCGTTGCCTTCGCCGATATTCATCCTGCCAGTTGTTGCGGCCAGCCATCGCCATCACACCTCAATTCAGTCTTCGAGGAGCGGACTTGCCCCTTCGGTCTGGGAATCCTAGCAGAGAGGCAAATAGCTGGCGTCACGCTCATTGTTCACACCACTTGATACCAAGTATCATTTTCCACGCCGCCCCGCGCGGCCCCGGAGACTATGGATGGGCGGCGAGCCCCAGTATTCCCTCCTTTCGGTTAGTGACGTCATAGCTGGCTACGGTTCTGAGTTCGCCCTGAGTGGTATCAAGTTCGAGGCTCGCGGCGGAGACCTCGTCGGACTGGTCGGACCAAACGGGGCTGGGAAGAGCACCCTGCTAAAGGCAATCGCGGGAGTTCTTCCGTCAGCACGGAGAGCAATCACTCTGGATGGTCGACCGCTGAGAAAGCTGGCCAGCCGGGTCGCGTTCGTACCACAGTCTGAGGATGTCAATTGGGACTTTCCAACGACAGCTCGGAACGTGGTGCTCATGGGCCGCTACCGGGCGGTGGGGTGGCTACGCCGGCCGGATGAGATCGATCGGGCCGCAGCAGACGGGGCCCTCGCTGAGCTGGGCCTTGAAGGCGCCGGTGACCGGCACATCAGTCAGTTTTCCGGCGGGCAGCAACAACGGATCTTCCTTGCCCGAGCTCTCGCGCAGGACCCAAAGGTGGTGCTACTCGACGAACCGCTCACCGGCATCGACACGACACACCGGTCCGTGGTTCGTTCGATCATTGAGCACTTCCGCGCAAGCGGCGCGATAGTACTGATGGCCACTCACGATCTCGATGAGGTGCGAGAGTCCTGCTCTCAGTCCCTGTTCCTGAATCGCAGACAAGTCGCCTTCGGACCGACGGAGCAGACGTTCACGGTTTCTAATCTTCGGGCCGCCTTTGGTGGCGCCGTCGTTGTTTTCTCCTGAACGATGTTCGACTTCATCAGCGATCCGCTTTCGTTCGAGTTCATGCAGCGAGCGATGATCGAGGTCGTCGTAGTAGGCGCGATCTGCGGCCTTGTCGGATGCTTCGTGATCCTCCGGGGAATGGCGTTCATTGGGGACGCACTGGCACATGCAGTCTTCCCGGGTGTGGTGATCTCCTACCTTGCCGACCGCAGCATCATGATCGGCGCGTTCATCGTTGGAGGCCTTACCGCTATCAGCATCGGACTCCTGGCCCGCAATCGAAGGGTCTCTGAAGACACGGCAATCGGAGTACTTTTTGCCGGGATGTTTGCGGCCGGCGTGGTGATAATATCCCGCAACCAGGGCTTCCGACGGGACCTTGCATCGCTCCTCTTCGGTAACGTGCTAGGGGTTTCTTGGAACGAGGTCTGGTTCACGGCCGGAGCCGCAGCAGTAGTCGCTTTGATCATCTTCGTACTGCTCAAGGAACTCCAGCTCGTGGCGTTCGACCCGACCATGGCAAGAACGGCAGGCTACCCCGTCCTCGCCCTCGATCTCCTGCTCCTCCTGCTCCTTACCGCCACGATCGTGATCAGCCTTCAGGCGGTCGGAAATATCCTAATGCTGGCTCTCCTGATAACGCCCCCGGCAACAGCAAGGTTGTTGACCGATCGCTTCGGAAGAATGCTGGCTCTCAGCGTCTGCACGGCGGCTCTCGCTGGACTATCCGGACTCCTAGTTTCCTATCACGCAGACACCTCCGCGGGCGGAACGGTCGTACTCGTCGCCACCGGACTATTCCTACTCTCATTCGTTTTCGCCCCCACTCACGGTTTGCTCGCCGGTTTTGTGCTCCGCCGACGCGGCGAGCACCACGTTCACCACTATCACCCGGCCGAGGAGGAATCGGCGCCCCGCTAACCGGCTCCCCAGTCGCTGGTGAAGACTCATCTCTGATTCCTGACCGGCGAACTCCAGCGTAAGACCGTAAGGTTGAAGAGGGAGAAATCGACTGCCCGGAGAAACGCAGCGGTGCCGCACCCGAGGTCGGCGGGTTCGGGCAGGCCGGGCGGCAAGCCTAACTCCCTTGATGCTTCGATGTCGCGGAGAAGGGGAAAACTGACGCCTACGCCATTCGACGGAGCGTAGTCATCTTCAATTCGGTCCAACGAGGAGGCAGTCATGCTCAAGAAGCGCTGGGCACTATCAGTACCCGTAGAGCCGTTCCCCCTTTCTGAGCACCCAAAGATTGCGAGGGAGATGTGGGACCTGGGTTACACCGACGCATGGTCCTATGAAGCCGACGGAATAGACTGCTTTTCACCGCTCGCTGCCATCGCGATGACAACCGAGATGCGCGTGGGAACGGCTATAGCCAACGTGTTCTCGCGAGGACCCGCCGTGCTCGCCCAGACTGCTTCCGGACTGGCCCAGCTTGCCCCGGAGAGATTCGAGTTGGGAATCGGCACCGGTTCTGAAATCACCTCGGGGGCGTGGAACTCGGTCAACTTCGAGCGCCCCCTGACCCGCGTCCGCGAAATGGTCGAGTTCCTCCGCAAGGCTTTTAGCGGCGAAAAGGTTATCTATGAAGGGTCGACGTTTCGAGTGAACGGGTTCCGGCTTTCGCGGAGGCCAGACCCCCCCCCCGAATCCACATAGCAGCCCTTCGCCCCGGGATGCTGGCGTTGGCAGGCGAGGTGGGCGACGGAGCAATCATTAACTGGCTCTCTGCAGAAGACGTGAAGAAGTCCGTCGCGGTTGTCCGCAAGGCCGCGGGAGAAGCGGGACGCGACCCGGACTCGATCGAGATAATCGCTCGACTGATGGTCTGCGTCGATCCCCCGGGGGAAATGGCAGACACAGGGATGCGCAGGTCGATCACCGGTTACGTAACCGTTCCCGTTTACAAGAAATTCCACCAGTGGCTTGGACGCGGCGAGGCCCTCGAAGCAGTCTGGCACAACTGGGAGGAAGGAGACCGGCGGGCGGCGACCGCCTCGCTCTCTCCCAAAACAATCGGAGAGCTGATGATCCACGGAAGCGCCCAGGAGCGGCGTGAGCACGTAATGCGTTACCTGGAATCGGGGGTGGACACTGCGTTCCTACAGATGCATTCCTTTGAAACGGACACGGACAAGCGTGGCGCCTACGTGATGCAGTCGCTCAGGGAGATGGCGCCCTCGGCTTACTAAGGTCGCTGTCGACCGGCACCGGACCAGCGTCGTTCGGCGAAATCATCGACGGTTCCCGGGGTCCTGGTTCGGCCCAAAGGGACCGGCAGCGGCGCACCGGACGCCGGGTCCTCCACAACTGCCATCCGGACCCGGAACACTGGCTCGAGCGCGGCCTCCGTCAGCACGTCGCAGGGCGACCCGGAGAAGGCGATCTTGCCGTCGCTGAGGGCCACGACTGTATCGGAAAACCGGGCTGCGAGCGCAACATCATGGAGCACAGCGATCACGCCGATTCCCTCGTCGCAGAGTCGATCGATTATCTCCATCAGCCCAAGCTGATGCTCAAAGTCAAGGAAACTAGTGGGTTCATCGAGCAGCAACATGCGGGGCTGCTGAGCCAGCGCAAGGGCGAGCCAGGCGCGGCGACGTTCGCCGCCCGATAACTGGCCGAGTTGGCGCTCAGCAACGTCCTGCAGGTCACATGATTCAAGTGCCGACCGCACGGCCGCAAGATCCTCGTGCTTAGCTCGCAAGAACATCCCCTGATGCGGATATCTCCCACGCCAGGCAAGCTCTCGGACGGTCAGATCGAACCCGCCGTCCGGCGCCTGCGGGAGGATGGCCAGATGCCGGGCCAACTCTCGTGAGCTTAGTGAGCGAACGTCACGGCCGTCCAGTGTGACGTGCCCGCTGTCAGGCTTGTGAAGCCGGGCCAGGCCACGGAGCAGCGTGCTCTTCCCGCTTCCGTTGGGACCAATAATCGAAAGGAGCTTGCCACTGGCCGCTTCGAGGTCGACGTGGTCGACGGCGACCCGCCCGGAGTGGCTCAATACTAAGTCGTGCGCTTCGAGCGTCATGTCCGGAACTTCACTATATAGAGTAGGAATGGCGCGCCGATTGCTGCGGTAATTATCCCCATCGGAATTTCAGACGGCCTTATCACCAGCCGTGCTCCCAGATCGGCCATTACTACAAGCGTGGCGCCCACGAGAGCGGCCACCGGAAGGACGGCCCGGTTATCCTGCCCGACGGCAGCCCGCGCCATGTGTGGACTTACCAGTCCGACGAACCCGACAAGCCCAGCAGACGATACCGTTGCACCGGTGAGGACTGCAGCCACAGCCACGATGGCAGCCCGCGTCTGGGTCGTCAGTACGCCAAGCGATGATGCTACTTCGTCTCCGAGCGCGAGGACGTTGAGACGCCCTACCAGGAGCAGCGAAGCAGCGAACCCACCCAGAGCGTAGGGAATCATCGCCTCGAACTCGCGCCACTCCGATCCATAGAGTCCCCCGGCCAGAAAGCCCAAGTTTGTCTGCAGAAAAGTTCGCGAACTCGAAAGGAGACCTACGATGGCGGCGCCGAAGAATGCTGAGATCGCGACGCCGGCAAGCGCGAGTCTCACGGGCGAAATCACACCCCGCCAGGCGATGAAAAACAGTATCGCGCCGCCCCCGAGAGCTCCCAGGACGCTGGATAGGGTGATCGCCCACTGGGACACCTGAGGGTTGATGACGATGATCAACG